>NZ_JBJHAC010000003.1:0-266566 GCF_054050835.1 Blastococcus sp. SYSU DS0510
TCGCCGCCGCGGCGGCGACCGCCGGTAGGGCCTCCATCGCCCGTCCGGTGCTCACCAGCCTGGATGCGGCGGCGGACGAGTACCGGGCGTGCCCGCGCAGCCAGGACGCCATCGTCTTCTGCCCGTCGTGCTCCGACGCCCCGGTCAGCTCGCACTGCCGCACCGTGCGGGCGATCTCGGTGGTCAGCCGGTTCCCCGCCACCAGCAGCGGGGCCAGCCGTTCGATCAGCTGCGGCCCGAACGCGCCCTCGAGCCGCTCGCCGGCCAGGTCGTCCAGCGCCGCGACCAACCGGTCCACCGCATCGGCCGCACCTGTCGAACACATGTGCGAATACTACCGCCGGCCGACGACATCCGCAGCACGAATCCCCAGCTCAGTGGCCTGTCCACTGATCACCAGGAGGGCGGAACGGCGACGAGGAACCTGCGTCGCGAGGGTGCGCCTGCGCCCCCATGCCCGTGCGGATCCCCGACGTCCCCCACCGGCCCAGGACGACTCGGCGGACGGATCGACCACCCTCGGTCGCGTCCTCCTGCTCCGGCAGGGTGAGCGGGTTCGGGGACCGGCGCACGGCAGGGGAGAATGGCGCGCATGACCCACGTCCTCGACCCCGACGCGCTCCCCGGGGCGACCTCCGCGGTGCACGCGCCGTCGCCGCCGTACGACGACGTGACCCGCTCCGACGCGGCGTTCCGCGCCTTCCTGCACGGCCTGCCCGGCGTGGACCAGGTCGGTGCCGAGGCGCGCGCGGCCCAGCTGGGCACCCGGTCGATCAAGACCACCTCGAAGGCGTGGGCGATCGACATGGCCATCTCGATGGTCGACCTGACCACCCTCGAGGGCGCCGACACCCCGGGGAAGGTGCGCAGCCTCGCCGCCAAGGCCCGGCAGCCCGACCCCTCGGACCCGACGACGCCGCAGGTCGCCGCCGTCTGCGTGTACGGCGACCTCGCGGGCGTCGCCCGGGAGGCGCTCCAGGGCACCGGCATCCACGTCGCCGCCGTCGCCACCGCCTTCCCCAGCGGTCGCGCCAGCCGCGCGGTGAAGCTCGCCGACGTCCGCGACGCCGTCGAGAACGGCGCCGACGAGATCGACATGGTCATCGACCGGGGCGCCTTCCTGACCGGCCGCTACCTCGACGTCTACGAGGAGATCGTCGCGGTCAAGGAGGCGTGTTCCCCTCCCGGCCGCACCCCCGCGCACCTCAAGGTGATCCTCGAGACCGGTGAGCTGACGACGCTCGACAACGTCCGCCGCGCCTCCTGGATCGCCATGCTCGCCGGCGGCGACTTCATCAAGACCTCCACCGGCAAGGTCACCCCCGCCGCCACCCTGCCGGTCGGCCTGGTGATGCTCGAGGCGGTCCGCGACTTCCGCATCGCCACCGGCCGCCAGATCGGCTTCAAGCCCGCCGGCGGCATCAGGACGACGAAGGACGCCATCAAGCACCTCGTGATGATCAACGAGACGGCCGGCCCCGACTGGCTGGACCCGGACTGGTTCCGGTTCGGCGCCTCCAGCCTGCTCAACGACCTCATCCTCCAGCGGCAGAAGCTGCGCACCGGCCACTACTCCGGCCCCGACTACGTCACGGTGGACTGACCGCAATGCCTACTCCCCCGCCCAGCCCGGCCCGGCCCACGTCCGTGTTCGAGTACGCCCCCGCCCCCGAGTCACGCTCGATCGTGAACATCGCCCCCTCCTACGGCCTGTTCATCGACGGCGAGTTCGTCGACGGCACCGGCGAGCCGTTCAAGACGGTCAACCCGGCCACCGAGGAGGTCCTCAGCGAGGTCTCCGCCGCGAGCGAGGCCGACGTCGACCGCGCCGTCCGCGCCGCCCGCCGGGCCTTCGAGAAGACGTGGGGCCCGATGCGCCCCGCTGACCGCGGCAAGTACCTCTTCCGCATCGCCCGGCTGCTGCAGGAGCGGGCGCGGGAGTTCGCCGTCCTCGAGTCGCTGGACAACGGCAAGCCGATCCGGGAGTCGCGCGACGTCGACGTCCCCCTGGCCGCGGCCCACTTCTTCTACCACGCGGGCTGGGCCGACAAGCTCGAGCACGCGGGCCTGGGCCCGGCCCCGAAGCCCCTCGGCGTGGCCGGCCAGGTCATCCCGTGGAACTTCCCGCTGCTCATGCTGGCGTGGAAGGTCGCGCCCGCGCTCGCCACCGGCAACACCGTCGTCCTCAAGCCGGCCGAGACCACCCCGCTCACCGCGCTGCTGTTCGCCGAGATCTGCCGCCAGGCCGACCTCCCCGCGGGCGTGGTCAACATCGTTCCCGGCGCCGGGGAGACCGGCCGGGCCGTCGTCGAGCACGACGACGTCGACAAGGTCGCGTTCACCGGGTCCACCGAGGTCGGCCGGTCGATCGCCCGCGCCGTCGCCGGCACCCGCAAGAAGCTGACGCTGGAGCTCGGGGGCAAGGCGGCGAACATCGTGTTCGACGACGCCCCGATCGACCAGGCCGTCGAGGGCATCGTCCAGGGGATCTTCTTCAACCAGGGCCACGTCTGCTGCGCTGGCTCCCGGCTGCTGGTGCAGGAGTCGATCCACGACGAGGTCATCGCCTCGCTGCAGCGCCGGATCGGCACCCTGCGCATCGGCGACCCGCTGGACAAGAACACCGACATCGGGGCCATCAACTCCGCCGAGCAGCTGGCCCGCATCCGCGAGCTCTCCGACATCGGCGAGGCCGAGGGCGCCCAGCGCTGGCAGCCGGCCTGCGAGCTGCCCGCGCGCGGCTACTGGTTCCCGCCCACGGTCTTCACCGACGTCTCCCCCGCCCACCGCATCGCCCGCGACGAGGTCTTCGGCCCGGTGCTCAGCGTGCTCACCTTCCGCACCCCCGACGAGGCCGTGGCGAAGGCGAACAACTCCACCTACGGGCTGTCGGCGGGCATCTGGAGCGAGAAGGGGTCGCGGATCCTGAAGATCGCCGACCAGCTCCGCGCCGGCGTGGTCTGGGCCAACACCTTCAACAAGTTCGACCCGACGTCGCCCTTCGGCGGCTACAAGCAGTCCGGCTACGGCCGCGAGGGCGGCCGCCACGGGCTCGCCGCGTACCTGACGGGAGCTGACAGCAAGTGAGCATCGCAGCGAGCGCCAGCGAGCGAGGAGCGGAGCGCGCGCGAGAGCTCCCCAGAGGAAAGGGTGCTGACCAGTGATCGGGAGCGACCGGCTCGCCGTCCGGAAGACCTACAAGCTCTACGTGGGGGGCGTCTTCCCGCGCTCGGAGTCCGGGCGCACCTACGAGGTCACCGACGCCAAGGGCCACTTCGTGGCCAACGCCGCCCGGGCCTCGCGCAAGGACGCCCGGGACGCCGTCGTCGCCGCCCGGGCCGCCTTCCCCAAGTGGTCGGGCGCGACCGCCTACAACCGCGGCCAGGTGCTCTACCGGGTGGCCGAGGTGATGGAGGGCCGGCACGTCCAGTTCTGCGAGGAGGTCGCGCACGGCGAGGGGCTGTCGGCGGGGAAGGCTCGCGCCGCCGTCGACGCCGCCATCGACCGCTGGGTCTGGTACGCCGGCTGGACCGACAAGCTGGCGTCCGTCCTCGGCGGGGCCAACCCGGTCGCCGGGCCGTACTTCGACTTCAGCCTCCCGGAGCCGACCGGCGTCGTCGCCGTCCTGGCCCCGCAGCAGTCGAGCCTGCTCGGCCTGGTGAGCGTCCTCGCCCCGGTGCTCGCGACCGGCTGCACCGCCGTCGTCGTCACGTCCAAGGAGCGGCCGATCCCGGCCGTCACCCTCGGGGAGGTGCTCGCCACCAGCGACGTGCCCGGCGGTGTGGTCAACCTGCTCACCGGCGACGCCGAGGAGCTCGGCCCGTGGCTGGCCGAGCACGCCGACGTCGACGCCATCGACCTCACCGGCGCCCCGGCCGGCCGCGCGATGGAGTTCGAGCGGGAGGCCGCCGGCACCATCAAGCGGGTCGTCCGCCCGCCGGCCACCGAACCGGACTGGACCGCCGACCCGGGCCTCTCCCGCATGACGCCGTTCCTCGAGACGAAGACGGTGTGGCATCCGATGGGCGTCTGAGAGAACACCCCCTGCCCCCCACCGCTCGCAGGCTCGCGGCGGGCCCCTGCAGGGGGCCACTACCCTCGCCCCGTGCCTCATTTCGACGTCGTCGTCCTCGGTGCCGGCCCCGGCGGGTACGTCGCGGCCATCCGCGCCGCCCAGCTCGGCAAGAGCGTGGCGGTGGTCGAGTCCCAGTACTGGGGCGGTGTCTGCCTGAACGTGGGCTGCATCCCGTCGAAGGCGCTGCTGCGCAACGCCGAGCTCGCCCACCTGGTGCGCGACGGAGCCGAGACCTTCGGCATCTCCGGCGACGTCTCCTTCGACTTCGGCGCCGCCTTCGACCGCAGCCGCACGGTCGCCGAGGGCCGGGTCAAGGGCGTGCACTTCCTGATGAAGAAGAACAAGATCACCGAGATCGACGGCTGGGGCACCTTCACGGACCCCCACACCCTGCAGGTCGCCCTGAACGCCGGCGGCGAGGAGACCGTCACCTTCGACGCGGTGATCATCGCGACCGGGGCGCACACCCGGTTCCTGCCGGGCACGGAGCTCTCCGAGCGCGTGGTCACGTACGAGGAGCAGATCCTCAGCCGCGAGCTGCCGGCGAGCATCATCATCGCGGGCGCGGGCGCGATCGGGGTCGAGTTCGCCTTCGTGCTCCGCAACTACGGCGTGCAGGTCACGATCGTCGAGTACGCCGACCGGATGCTGCCGCTCGAGGACGCCGCCGTCTCCAAGGAGCTGGCCAAGGCCTATCGCAAGCTCGGCGTGGAGGTGCTCACCTCCACCAAGGTCGAGCGGATCGACGACACGGGCGACCAGGTGACGGTCACCGTCTCCGATGCCAAGGGCACCCGCGAACTCCACGCGGACAAGGTCATGCAGGCGATCGGGTTCCAGCCCCGCGTCGACGGCTACGGCCTGGAGAAGCTGGGCGTCGAGCTAACCGAGCGCGTCCGCGCGATCGCGATCGACGAGCGCATGCGCACGAACGTGCCGCACGTCTACGCCATCGGCGACGTCACCGCCAAGCTGATGCTCGCCCACGTCGCCGAGGCCCAGGGCGTCGTCGCCGCCGAGACGATCGCCGGCGCGGAGACCATGGAGCTCGACTACGTGATGATGCCGCGGGCCACGTTCTGCTCGCCGCAGGTCGCCAGCTTCGGCTACACCGAGGCGCAGGCCCGCGAGCTGGCCGACGAGAAGGGCTGGAAGGTCAAGGTCGCCCAGTTCCCCTTCACCGCCAACGGCAAGGCGCAGGGGCTGGCCGAGCCCGGCGGCTTCGTCAAGCTGATCGCCGACGAGACCTACGGCGAGCTGCTCGGCGGGCACCTGGTCGGCCCGGAGGTCACCGAGCTGCTCCCCGAGCTGACGCTCGCGCAGAAGTGGGACCTCACCGCCACCGAGCTCGCCCGCAACGTGCACGCCCACCCCACGCTCAGCGAGGGGCTGCAGGAGGCGATCCACGGCCTCGCCGGCCACATGATCAACCTCTGAGACCCCCGGCGCGGCCCGGAGATGCGTCCCCGGGGCGACAGGGCAGGATGGGCGGGTGGCCAGGCCCAGCATCGTCCCCATCGCACTGACCCTCGACGACCGCACGGGGTACACCCTGTGGGCTCCGCCGTGGGAGGAGGACGGCGAGGAGTGGCAGGCGTTCCTCGGCACGACCGAGGGCGACGTCGCCACCGTGCACCTCTTCCCGACGCCGGCGAAGCTCGCCGCCTTCTGCCGCACGCGCACCGACCACGACCTCGCCGACCACCCGGTGTGGCCGGTCGTCGCCGGGCTGGCGGCCCCCGACCTGACCCCGGACGAGGACCACCGGTACGACCTCGACGGGGTCTACGACATCGCCGCCGAGAACCCCGACCGGTGGGCGGTGGAGGAGCTGGCCGCCACCGTCGACATCGTGAGCCGGCTGGCCGAGTGCCTGGACACCACCGACGAGGACGACGACGAGGAGCAGTTCGAGGCCGTCGCCGAGCTCGCCGCCAAGCCCGAGATCGGCTCCCTCGGCCTGGGCGTGGAGGCGTTCGCCGGGCGCTCCGGGGAGGACGCCTGGATCGGTGTCGGGAGCGTCTTCGACGAGCTCTGGGAGGACGTCGTCGAGGAGCTCTCCGACCACTTCGACTGGACCGGCGGGGGCACCGCCACGCTCGAGGAGTACCCGTCGGCCTCCGAGGCCGGCGACGACGTGCCCGGCGACGAGGAGGACCTGCCCGACCAGGTCGAGATCGCCGACGCCGAGCCGGCCGGCGCAACGGCCGCGTCGGTGGCCGGTCGGCCGGGCGTCAGCACGATCGCGCGCGGCAGCCGGGTGACCGCCTCCCCCGCCGCGGTCGCCGCCGCCGCCGAGTTCTGGGAGGCCGTCGGCATCCTGCCGGTCGAGGTGGTCGTCCCCGAGGGCGCCGGGGTGACCCTGCGCTGCTACGTCGAGGACGTCGCCCGGTTCCTCGGCCGCGACGGCGAGGTCTTCCTCTTCGACACCCCGGCCGACCTCGCGCGGTTCTGCTCCGGCAACGAGCGGCACGACCTGGTCGAGATCGCCTCCTGGCCCGAGGTCGCCGACACCGACACACCGCCCCTGCCGGCCGAGCAGGACCGCTACGACCTCACCGAGCTCTCCGAGGTGCTGGGCGAGGTCGCCGACGGCGCCGCCGGGCTGGTCACCCACCGGGCGCTCGTCCAGCCCGCGGAGGGCGTGCGCGACCTGGGCGAGTACGCGGGGCTGACCCGCGTGGAGGAGCTGCTCGCCCCCACCGCACCGCTCGGCCGGGCGCTGGCGCGTGCGGACCGGCAGCCCGACGAGCCCCTGGACGCCGCCGAGGCCGCCCGGTTGCGCACCGACTGGGACGAGGTCGTGGCCGCGGTGAGCGGAGCCCTGGTCTTCCGCGAGTGACGAAGGACCCCGTCCCGAGGCTCGCGGCGAGCCTCTGGACGGGGCCGTACGACGGCGGCCCGCCCCGGATGTCCGGGACGGGCCGCCGTCTGCGTGCTGGGGTGGGGTCAGCTGCCCTGGCGCGGGGGTCGGGCCGAGCGCTCGCCGCCGAACCGGCGGTCACTACCGCCGGGCCGGCCGGACCGCTCGCCGCCGGAGCGGTTGCGGTCCCCGTAGGAGCGGCGGGGGCCACCGCGGTGGCCGCCACCGGGCCGGTCGCCCTCGCGGCGCGGACGGCCGCCGGGGCCACCGGCGCGACGCGAGTCGCGGACCGCGCGCTCGACCGGCTCGACGTGCACGCCGCTGGCGACGAGCTCGGCGATCTCCTGGTCACCCGGGGTCACCCGGCGCAGGGCCGGGTCGACCTTGGCCTGGCGGAACCGGCGCTTGGACTGGCCGACCTGGTCGGGCAGCAGCAGCGACACGACGACACCGGCCGCACCCGCGCGGGCCGTGCGGCCCGACCGGTGCAGGTAGGTCTTCGAGTCCGCCGGCGGGTCGTAGTGCACGACCAGCGAGACGTCGTCGACGTGGATGCCGCGGGCGGCGACGTCGGTGGCCACCAGCACGGGCGAGCGGGCGTCGGTGAACGCCTCCAGCGCGCGCTTGCGAGCCGACTGCGGCAGGCCGCCGTGGATGGCGGCCGCCTTGACCCCGGTCTCGAGCAGGTGCTCGGTCAGGCGATCGGCACCCAGCTGCGTGCGGACGAAGATGAGCGTCCGGCCGGGGCGCTGGGCCAGCTCCTTGGTCAGCGCGACCTTGTCGCGGAACGCCAGGGTGTAGGCGCGGTGCTCGGCCGGCGGGGCGTCGTCCCCGGGGCGCTTGACCTCGTGCCGCGCCGGGTCCTTGAGGTACCGGCGCACCAGGGCGTCGACCTCGCCGTCCAGCGTCGCCGAGAACAGCAGGCGCTGGGCGTCGGCGGCGGTCTGGTCGAGGAGCTCCTTGACGACCGGGAGGAAGCCCAGGTCGGCCATGAAGTCGGCCTCGTCGAGGACGGTGATGACCACCTCGGCGAGGCTGGCCTCACCCTGGCTGATCAGGTCCTGCAGCCGGCCGGGGGTGGCGATGATGACATCCACGCCGCGGCGCAGCTGCTGGATCTGGCGGTACATGGGCGCGCCGCCGTAGACGGTGGCGAGCTGCACGCCGGTCGCCTGGCCGAGGGGGGCCAGGTTGTCGTGCACCTGCTGGGCGAGCTCGCGGGTCGGCACGAGGACCAGCCCGCGGGGGGCGCGGCGGCCGTGCTTGACCTCGGCACCGATGCGGGCCAGGAGCGGCAGGCCGAAGGCCAGGGTCTTGCCCGAGCCGGTGGCTGCCTTGCCGAGCACGTCGCGGCCGGCGAGCGCGTCGGGCAGGGCCGACGTCTGGATGGCGAAGGGGTGGCGGATGTCGCGCCGCTCGAGCGCGGTCACCAGCGGCTGGGGCAGACCCAGCTGGGCGAAGGTGGGACCGGCGGGCGCCTCGGGGGCCTGGACCGGGGTGGTCTCGGCCTCGTTCGACTCGAGCGGGGCAGGGTGGATCAACGTCATGCGGGGTGGGGCTCCGATACTGCTCGGAGCGCGTCCCGTGGAAGAGGACGAGCCCCGGCACGTGCCGGCGTCCTCACTTGGCGATCAGCTGCGCCCTGGGAGGACGCGGGATCTGCACGGATGCGCTCGTTCCCGGACCGACCGTCCGGGAGGATGACCGGCCTTGTGCCGGTGCCTCTACCGTAGCAGCGGAGATCATGGCGCCATTCCCGCGGACGGGGGTGACGGCGCCCACCCCGCCGGAGTCAGTCGGCGTCCTCGTCCCGGTGCCCGGCCGAGACCGCCAGCACCCCCTCGAGATCGGCGAGCCGGGCGGCGAGCGTCGTCACCGGTCCGGTGCCCTCCAAGGTGAGCCGCACCGTGGCCTGCGGGACACCGCTGCGCTGCTCGGCCTCGACGGACGTGTCGAGGTTGCGGACCGTGAAGCCCTGCTGCGTGCACTCGGCCAGCGCCCGGCGCAGCACGCCCTGCCCGTCCCGGTAGGTCAGCACCAGCGGGTAGGCGTGCGCCGCCCGGCCCGAGAGCCGGCGGGCCAGCGGGGTGAAGGCGTAGGCGATCAGCAGGTGACCGGCGGTGGCGACGGCGGCGTACGTCCACAGCCCCGCCCCCGCCGCCATGCCGACGGCGGCGGTGAGCCAGACGACGGCGGCGGTCGTCAGCCCCCGGACGGCGTCGCGCCGGACGAAGATCAGGCCGCCGCCGATGAAGCCGAGCCCGGACACCACCTGAGCCGCGATGCGGGAGTCGCCGAACTCCGCCCCGCTGATCACCATGAACAGCGCCGCGGCGAACCCGACGATGGTGAGCGTCCGCAGCCCGGCCGCCTTCTGCCGCAGCTCCCGCTCGAACCCGATCAGCGCCGAGAGGGCGAACGCCACCCCGAGGTCGGCCAGCCGGTCCAGGGACTCCCCGGTCGTCTCGGCGAGCAGGACCTCCACGGTTCAGCCCTCCAGCGCGGCGTACCCGGGGCGGACCACCTCGTCCAGCAGCCGCCGGCGCTCCTCGTCGGGCAGGAAGGCGGCGGCCAGCGCCCGCTCGGTCACCGTCTGGACGTCGTCCCACGTCCAGCCGAACGTCGTCGCCACGTCGGTGACCTCGCTGGTCAGCGACACCCCGCTCATCAGCCGGTTGTCGGTGTTGAGCGTGACGGCGAAGCCCAGCCGGTGCAGGCGGTCCACCGGGTGCTCGGCCAGGGAGGGGTAGGCGCCGGTCTGCACGTTGGACGACGGCGCGACCTCGAGGGGGACCTGCGCGTCGCGCACCCGCTGCGCGACCGGGCCCAGCGTGCCGTCAGCGGCGACCTCGTCGGCGATCCGCACGCCGTGGCCGAGCCGCTCGGCGCCGGCGCCGTCGAGCGCGGACACGATGCTGCCGATGCCGGCGGCCTCCCCGGCGTGCACCGTGCGGTGCGCCCCGGCGCGGTCCAGCAGGGCGATCGCGGCGGGGATCCGGTCGGGCGGGAACCCGTCCTCCGGGCCGGCGAGGTCGAAGCCGACGACGCCGGCGTCGCGGTAGCGGACGACGAGGCCGGCGACCTCTTCCCAGCGGTCCTCCTGCCGCATGGCGCACAGCAGGGTGCCGATGCGGATGGGGGTGCCCGCGGCGGCGGCGTCCCGGCTGCCCCGCGCATAACCGTCCAGCATGGCCTCGACCGCGGTCTCCAGGGGCATCCCGCTGGTGAGCAGCTCGGGGGCCATGCGGACCTCGGCGTACGCGACGCCGTCGGCGGCGAGGTCCATTGCACACTCCTGGGCCACCCGCGCCACGGCGTCCGGGGTCTGCATCACCGCGACGGTGTGCGCGAACGTCTCCAGGTACCGCACGAGGGAGCCGGAGTCGGCCGCCTCGTGGAACCAGCGCCCGAGCGCCTCGGCGTCCGACGCCGGGAGTTCCCGGTAGCCGAGCTGGTCGGCCAGCTCGAGCACCGTCTGCGGTCGCAGCCCGCCGTCCAGGTGGTCGTGCAGCAGGACCTTGGGTGCGCGACGGACGTACTCGGCATTCAGCGGTGCAGGCACACGGGAAAGCTACCGACCCACCGATCGGTGTCATGACGAGGTCCGGAGGACCGCGGTGCTATCGGTCCTGCCAGCGGAAGGTGCGGATGCAGAGCAGCAGACCCAGCACGCACCAGACGGCGAGCACGACCGCCACCGTGCCGAGCTCCCAGGAACCGGCCGGCTCACGGGCGGCGAGGGAGTCGGGCAGGAAGACCGAGCGCAGGCCCTGCGCCAGCCACTTCACCGGGAAGACGGCGGCGACGTCCTGCAGCCACCCCGGCACCTGGTCGAAGGGCATGAAGACGCCGGAGATGAACTCCAGCACCAGCGCGATCGGCGTGACCGTCGCCGAGGCGGACCGGGAGTTCCGGGCGAGGGAGGAGACCGCGACACCCAGCAGCGTGCAGGCCGCCGCTCCCAGCACGGTGACCCAGGCGAAGGTCAGCCAGTCGGCCCCGGTGGGCAGGTCGATGCCGAACACCAGGACGCCGACCACCAGCAGCAGCACGATGGTCGCGATCGTCACCGCGACGACCTGGGCGACCTTGCCGACGAAGTAGGCGGTCTTCGGCATCGGGCTGCCGGCCAGCGCCTTGAGGGTGCCGTCGGAGCGCTCCCCCGCGATGTGGATCGCCATGTTCTGCAGGCTCGCGCCGACGATGCCCGCGGCGATCACCCCCGCCATGAAGTACTGCGGGAAGTCCACGCCCGAGCCGAGGTCGTACTCCAGCACCGCGCCCAGCCCCAGCAGGAGGATGACCGGGAACACGAGCGTGAAGACGACCGACTCGCGCTGGCGGAAGAACTCCTTGAGCTCCACCCCGGCCCGGGTGCGGGAGACCCGGGCGACCGAGGGCAGCGGGGCCGGCGCCGGCGCGGTGGTGGTCACGAGCGGTCCCCGATCATCTTGAGGTAGACGTCCTCCAGGGTGGGCCGGCTGACCGCGAGGTCGGGCACCTCACCCGGGAAGCGGGCGGCGAGGTCGGCCACGAAGGCGGTGGGCGTGGCGGTCTCGGCGGTGCGCCGGGCGCCGTCCTCGGTCCAGCTGACGACGGCGGGCGCGGTGCCTCGGCCGCCGAGCGCGGTGGGGACGGCGACCTCGGCGAGCTGGCCGTGGGCGATGACGCCGACGCGGTCGGCGAGCTCCTCGGCCTCGTCGAGGTAGTGGGTGGTGAGCAGCATCGTGGTGCCCAGCTCGCGCAGCGACCGGATCAGCGACCAGAACTGGCGGCGGGCCTCCGGGTCGAAGCCCGTGGTGGGCTCGTCGAGGAAGAGCAGCCGCGGCCGGCCGACGATGCCCAGCGCCACGTCGAGCCGGCGCCGCTGCCCGCCGGAGAGGGTCCGCCCGCGGGCGCCCGCCTTCTCCGTGAGCCCCACCAGCTCCAGCACCTCGTCGGGATCCCGCGGGTCGGCGTAGTAGGACGCCTGGGCGGTGAGCAGCTCGCGCACCGAGAGCTGGCTGTCCCCGGCGCCGGACTGCAGCACGATGCCGAGCTCGGCCTTCCAGCGGCGCCCGCCCCGCGCCGGGTCGACGCCGAGCACGCGCACCTCCCCGCCGTCGCGGTCCCGGTACCCCTCGCAGATCTCGACCGTCGTCGTCTTCCCGGCCCCGTTCGGCCCCAGCAGCGCGAAGATCTCCCCCCGGCGGATGTCGAGGTCCAGGCCGTCGACGGCCGCGCGGTCGCCGTAGCGCTTGACCAGGCCGCGGATGGATATCGCCGCGTCCGGGTCCACCGGCTCCCTCACGGGTCCCGCCGCGAGCCCGCGAGTGGTGGGGAGGAGGGAGTCCTTCTGCACGAGGGAACAGTCTCCCCCCTCGGCTCGGACCGCCCGCGCCCCTCCCCCCGTGATCACGGCGCCGGGACCACGGGTCCGGGTCCGGAGGTGGTCACGGCGCCATGATCACGACGGGGGTCAGGCGGTGATGCGGTCGAGCACCAGCGGCAGCGGCTGGTCGCCCGTGTCCACGCCGATGGCGCCCTCGAGCGCCTCGAGCGCCCGCGGGATGCGGTCGGCGTCGTCGGTCTGGAGCTCCAGCAGCGGCTGGCCCGCGGTCACCCGCTCCCCCACGCCCGCCGTCCAGGTGATGCCGGCGGCGGCCGAGACCGGGTCCTCCTTGCGGGCCCGGCCCGCGCCCAGCCGCCAGGCGGCGACGCCGAGGGAGTAGGCGTCCAGTCGGGTCAGCGTGCCGTCGGCGGGGGCGGTCACCACGTGCCGCTCGGCAGGCTGCGGCAGCGGGGCGTCGGGGTCGCCGCCCTGTGCCGCGATCATGCGGCGCCAGACGTCCATGGCCCGCCCGTCGGCCAGCGCGTCGGCGGGGTCGACGTCGTCCCGTCCGGCGCCGGCCAGCATCTCCCGGGCCAGCGCGAGGGTCAGCTCGACGACGTCGGCGGGCCCCCCACCGGCGAGCACCTCCACCGACTCCGCGACCTCCACCGCGTTGCCCGCGGCGCGGCCCAGCGGCCGGTCCATGGCGGTCACCAGGGCGACCGTGCGCACCCCGGCGGCCTCCCCGAGCCCGACCATCGTGCGGGCCAGCGTGCGGGCGTCGTCGGAGTTCTTCATGAAGGCGCCCGAGCCGGTCTTGACGTCCAGGACCAGCGCGTCCGCGCCCTCGGCGATCTTCTTGCTCATGATCGAGCTGGCGATGAGCGGGATCGACTCGACGGTGCCCGTGACGTCGCGCAGCGCGTACAGCAGCTTGTCGGCCGGGGCGAGGTCGTGGCCGGCCGCGCAGATCACCGCCCCGACGTCCCGGAGCTGGGCGAGGTAGGCCTCCTCGTGCACGTCGGCCCGCCAGCCGGGGATCGCCTCCAGCTTGTCCAGCGTGCCCCCGGTGTGGCCCAGGCCCCGGCCGGAGAGCTGCGGCACGGCCACCCCGCAGGCGGCGACCAGGGGCGCCAGCGGCAGCGTGATCTTGTCGCCGACCCCGCCGGTGGAGTGCTTGTCGGCCGTGGGGCGGCCCAGCGACGAGAGGTCCTTGCGCTCGCCGGAGTCGATCATCGCCTGGGTCCAGGCAGCGAGCTCGTCGGCGGTCATGCCGCGGAAGAACACCGCCATGAGCAGCGCGCTCATCTGCTCGTCGGGGACCTGTCCCGCGGTGTAGGCGCCGATCACCCAGCGGATCTGCTCCGGGGTGAGCGGGACGCCGTCCCGCTTGGCCCGGATGACGTCGATCGCGTCGTGCCCGGCCATCAGCCCTGCCCTCTCTCGGCCGCCGCGACCAGGTCGTCGGGGCCGAAGGCGTCCGGCAGCACCTCGCGCATCGGCACGATGCCGAGCGACACCGTCTCGATGAGCATCTCGGCGCCCCCGTGCTCCCACAGCAGCTGGCGGCAGCGGCCGCACGGCATGAGCGGCCGGCCGTCCCCGCCGACGCAGGCCACGGCGACCAGCCGGCCGCCCCCGGTGCGGGCGAGGTCGCTCACCATGCCGCACTCGGCGCACAGGCCGAGCCCGTAGGAGGCGTTCTCGACGTTGCACCCGGTGACGACGCGGCCGTCGTCCACCAGCCCGGCGACGCCGACCGGGAACCTCGAGTACGGCGCGTAGGCGTGGGTCATCGCCTCGCGGGCCGCGGCGCGCAGGGCGTCCCAGTCCGCGTCGTCCACCCGCCCCACCACCCCGTTCTCCATCAGTGTTCCCCTCGTCGGTAGACCAGTCCGTCGGCCTTGGGCATCCGCAGCCGTTGCGAGGCCAGCGAGAGCACCAGCAGCGTGGTCAGGTGCGGGGTGAAGAAGACGATGCCGTCGGGCAGCTCCTCGATCGAGAGGAACGCGACGAGCGCGAGCGCAGCCACCGCGGCGGACAGCACCGCGGGGACCCAGCGGCGCTTCATCGCCTGGTAGACCGCGACGCCGACCAGCAGGAGCGCGACCAGCAGGAGCAGCGCGACCACCGCCGTCCGGCTGCGCAGCTGCAGGGCGTCGGAGAAGCCGAAGAGCCCGGCGCCGGCGGCCAGCCCGCCCGGGCGCCAGTTGCCGAAGATCAGCGCGGCCAGGCCGATGAAGCCGCGCCCGCCGGTCTGGCCCTCGCGGTAGATCCCGGCGACGAAGACCAGGAAGACGCCGCCCAGCCCGGCCAGCGCGCCGGAGATGATCACCGCGATGTACTTCATCCGGTACACCGGCACGCCCAGCGAGTCGGCGGCCGCCGGGTTCTCGCCGCAGGAGCGCAGCCGCAGCCCGAACGCCGTCCGCCAGAGGACGACGTAGGAGATCGGGATGAGCAGGATCGCCAGGAGCGTGACCACGCCCAGCCCGCTGGTGAGCCCGCGCAGCACCCCGGCGAGGTCGCTGATCAGGAACCAGCCGGTGTTCTCCACGTCGCCGAGCAGGTCGGGTCCCGAGGAGAGCACCGGGACCGAGAAGCTCGGCGGGTCGCTGCCCACGGACGGCGACTGCGTCGGCCCGCCCCCGGTCCCCTCGATGTAGACCAGCTCGGAGAGGAAGCGCGCGACGCCGGCGGCGAGGATGTTGATCGCCACGCCGGAGATGACGTGGTCGACGCCGAAGGTCACCGTCGCGATCGCGTGCAGCAGGCCGCCGATGGCGCCGAGCACGGTGCCGCCGATGATGGCGCCGACCCAACCCCACTGCCAGCCGGCCCAGCCGGCGCCCCAGGTGCCGAGGATCAGCATCCCCTCGAGGCCGATGTTGACCACGCCGGCGCGCTCGGAGTAGAGCCCGCCCAGCGCGGCGAGCCCGATCGGCACCGCCAGCAGCAGGGCTGCCCGCATCGTGGAGGACGAGGTCAGCGCCTCCTCACCGGAGATCGCGCGGGTGACGGAGAAGACGAAGAGCAGGCCGAGGACCAGCCACACGATGCGGGTGCCGCGGCCGCCGCCGGTGAGCCGGTCGGTCAGCGGGCCGCGGCTGGGCCGGGTGGCGGTGCTGCCCCCGGACGGGGTCGCGGTGGTCATGCTCCCCCCTCGCTGACGCTCGGTGACCGCATGCCCACTGGTGGCTCTGCCTTTCTCGAGCTCGCAAACTCGCTCATGCGCGCGCCTCCTCGGAAGAGCCGGGAACCCCGGTGCGGACGCGGTGCCCGCCGTCCGGACCGGTGCCGGGCCCGGGACCGCCCGGGTCGGCGCTGCCACCGGGGTCCGGGGGCGCGCCGGTCGCCTCGGCGCCGGAGCGCTCGGCCGAGCGCAGGGCCAACCGGCGGGCGATCTCGTTGGCGATGACGACGGCGAGCACGATCGTGCCCTGGATGATCGTGACGACCGACGCCGGGATGTCGGCGAACTGCAGCGGCAGGGCGGCGCGGTCGAGGAAGGCGAACAGCAGCGCGGCCAGCGCGATCCCCACGACGTTGTTCCGGCCGAGCAGCGCCACGGCGATGCCCAGGAAGCCCAGCCCTGCGGTGAACTCGGTGCCGAAGGCGCGGGTGTCGCCGAGCAGGTCCGGCAGCCCGATCAGGCCGGCGACCGCGCCCGAGAGCAGCATCGTGGTGACCACCATGCGCCGGGCGTCGACCCCGCTGGCGGTGGCCGCGGAGGCCGAGATGCCGGTGGCCCGCAGGTCGAAGCCGAAGCGGGTGCGCTGGATCAGCACCGCGATCACGATGCCCACGACGACGGCGACGAGCAGGAACCCGAACAGCTCCGTGCGGGGCTCGGCCAGCCCGAAGGCGCCGAGCACGCCGTTGAGCCCCGGGAACCACGCCGACTCCGGCAGCGGCGTCGTCGTGATGATGGACGCGCCCTCGGGGCTCCCCCGGAACGGGCCGGTGAGCAGGAAGGACGCCAGCCCGAGCGCGATGAAGTTCAGCATGATCGAGCTGATGACCTCGCTGACGCCGCGGGTCACCTTGAGCACGCCCACGATGCCGGCCCACAGCGCGCCGACCACCATGGCGACGACGATGACCAGCAGCACGTGCAGCGGGCCGGGCAGCACGACGGCCGCACCGACGGCGGCGGCGACGACGGTGGCCAGCCGGTACTGGCCCTCGACGCCGATGTTGAACAGCCCCATGCGGAAGGCGACCGACACCGCGAGCCCCGCCAGGAAGAGCGGGACGGCGCGGTTGAGGATCACCACGATCGACTGCACCTGCTGGGAGGGCGCGTCGCCGAGGTCGGTCATGACCTGGAGCGCCCGCATCGGGTTCTCGCCGATGAGCGCGATGACCAGGGCCGAGATGACCAGGGCGACGAGGACGGCGAGCGCCGGGCCCAGCAGCGCCAGGCCGGTGCTGCGCAGACGGTTCACGCCGCACCTGCCGCGGTCCGGGCGCCGGTCATGTACCCGCCGAGCTCCTCGGGGGTGACCTGGCGGGGGTCCACCGTCGCCACCAGGCGGCCGCGGAACATGACGTGCAGCGTGTCGGAGAGCCCGATCAGCTCGTCGAGGTCGGCCGACACCAGGACGATCCCCATCCCTTCGCCCCGGGCGTCCTTGAGCAGCTCCCAGATGACCGACTGCGCGCCGACGTCGACCCCGCGGGTGGGGTGGGCGGCGATGAGGAGGCGGGGGGCGGCGCTCATCTCGCGGCCGACGATCAGCTTCTGCTGGTTGCCGCCGGAGAGCGCCACCGCGAGCGTGTCGGGGCCGGGTGCCCGGACGTCGTACTCGCGCATGATCCGCTCGGTGTCGGCGCGCGCGCCCTTGCGGTCGATGAACGGCCCTCGCGCGGCCGGCGGCCGGGTCTGGTGGCCGAGGATGCGGTTCTCCCAGAGCGGGGCGTCCAGCAGCATCCCCTGCCGGTGCCGGTCCTCGGGGATGAACCCGATGCCGGCCTCCCGGCGGGCGCGGGTGCTCCACCCGGTGAGGTCCTGCTCGCCCAGGTGCACGGTGCCGGCGGCCAGCGAGCGCAGGCCCATGATCGCCTCGACGAGCTCGGCCTGGCCGTTGCCCTCGACCCCGGCGATGCCCACGACCTCGCCCTCGCGGACGGTGAGGTCGACGCCGTCGACCAGCGGCCGCCCGGCGTCCGAGGCGACGGTGACGCCCGCGAGGCGCAGCACCGGCGTCTGGCGCACGGTGGAGCTGCGCAGCTCCGGCGTCGGCAGCTCGGCCCCGACCATCATCTCGGCGAGCTGCTTGGCCGTGGTCGTGCGGGGATCGGCCTCGCCGACGGTGGTGCCCCGGCGGATCACGGTGATCGCGTCGGCGACCTTCCGGACCTCGTCGAGCTTGTGTGAGATGAAGATGACGGTGAGGCCCTCGCGCTTGAGCTCCGCGAGGTTGCCGAAGAGCTCGTCGACCTCCTGGGGGACCAGGACGGCGGTGGGCTCGTCGAGGATCAGCGTCCGGGCGTTGCGGTAGAGCACCTTGGCGATCTCGACGCGCTGCCGGTCACCGACGCCGAGGTCCTCCACCAGGTCGTCGGGGCGCAGCCCCAGCCCGTAGCGCTCGGAGATCTCCTCGATCCGGCGGCCGGCGGCGGCCCGGTCCAGCCGGCCGCCCTTCGTCGGCTCGCTGCCCAGGACCACGTTCTCGAGGACCGTGAAGTTGTCGGCCAGCATGAAGTGCTGGTGGACCATGCCGATGCCCGCCGCGATCGCGTCGGCCGGGCTGCGGAACTGCACGGGGCGGCCGTCGACGAGGATCGTGCCCTCATCCGGCCGGTGCTCGCCGTACAGCGTCTTCATCAGCGTGGACTTGCCCGCGCCGTTCTCACCGACGATCGCGTGCACCTCGCCCCGGCGGACCGCCAGCTCGATGTCCTTGTTCGCGACGACGCCGGGGAAGCGCTTGGTGATGCCGCGCAGCTCGACCGCGTACGGCGACCGCGCCGCCCCGCCGTCGGGCTGCGCGGCACCGGCTCCTGGAGCCTGGGCCATGGGTGGGCCTCTCTCTCACGGTGCGCCGCGCGGGCGGCGCTGGTCTCGATCCGGCGCACCGGTGACGACGCCGGTCCGGTCGTCGTCCCCCCGGGCTGCCGGTGGTCGGGCGGGGAACCCGGGTGAGGGCACCTGCCCTGGGCATGATGACGCACCCCCGCGGCGACCGGGAGCGCGCCCCCCGCGCGGGCGGGGCGGCGCCCCGCTCACCACGACGGCGGGCCCGGGCAGCACGCCCGGACCCGCCGTCGGTGGTTCGCTCCGGTGCGCCGGCCGGAGGGATCCGGCCGGCGCACCCTGGCTCACGGGGTCGTCGGGACCGTGATCTCGCCCGAGATGATCTGCTGGCGGTAGTCCTCGATCTGCTGCTGGATGTCGTCGATCTGCCCACCCGAGGTGGCCAGGCCGACGCCGTCGCTCTCCAGGTCGTTGAGGATGTCGATGCCGCCCTGGACGTTGCCCTCGGAGTAGTCGGTGATGAACGACTCCACCGCGTTGTCCACCCGCTTGAGCATCGAGGTCATGATGACCGCCTGCAGCGCCGGGTCGTCGACGGTCTGGTACTGGTCGGAGTCGACACCGATCGCCCGGTTGCCGGTGTCGGCGGCCGCCTGGAAGACGCCGCTGCCCGAGCCGCCCGCCGCGTGGAAGACGATGTCCGCGCCGGCGTCGTACATGCTGCGGGCCAGGATCTGGCCGCGGGCCGGGTCACCGAAGCCGGAGAAGTCACCGGCGGGGGAGATGTACTCGACGTCGACCTGGATGTCCGGGTTGACGGCCTTGGCGCCGGCCGTGAAGCCGGCCTCGAACTTCTGGATCAGCGGCATCTCGACGCCGCCGACGAAGCCGACGTGGTCGGTCTCACTCTTCAGCGCGGCGGCGACGCCGGCGAGGAAGGAGCCCTGCTCCTCGGCGAACAGCAGGCCGGTCGCGTTCTCCAGGCCCATGTCGGCCACGGAGGAGTCAACGACGGCGAACGTCGTGTCGGGGAACTCCTCGGCGACCTCGGCGATCGTCTCGGCGTAGGCGAAGCCGACGCCGATGACCGGGTCGTAGCCGGCCTCCGCCAGGTTGGCCAGCCCCTCGACGCGGTCGGAGCCGTCGTCGTTCGGGCTGAACTCCTGGACCTCGCCGTCCAGGGCCGTGATCGCCGCCTCGACACCGGCGTACGCCGAGTCGTTGAACGACTGGTCACCACGGCCGCCGACGTCGTAGGCCAGGCCGACCTGCGGTCCACCTTCCGCGGCGGCACCACCGCCGGTGTCACCACCGCCCGCCGCGGGCTCCTCGTCGCTGGCGCAGGCCGCCAGGGCCAGGCTGCCGGCCAGCAGCAGCGCCGCGGCCTTCGTCATCCGCGCTCGGCGCAAGACGGTCTCCTTTTCTGGGGGAAGATCCCGCCGCGTGGCAGGGTCTCCCGGGTGTGGGTTGCTCGCGCCCCGGAGCCGCCCCGAGGGGGTGGCCCGCAGGGGGCACGACCCCGGACGCTAACCGCGGTGACGGGGCCCGCTACCACCTCTCCCCCGGACTGAGACCCGATCGTTGCGAACACTCCTCCGTTCGGGGCCGCGCCTCCCCTCGGGGCCGTGTCCCACCTCACGTCCGCCTAGCCTCCTCGTCGTGGGAGGACGACGGGCGACCTGGCTGGCGGCCGCCGCCGCTGTCCTCGCGATCGCGGCCGGGCCGGCGCCCGCCGTGGCGGGCCCCCTCCCGACCACGACACCGACGGCGGCGCCGCGCCCCACGGTCGACCCGGCCGCGCCCACGCCGACCGCGCCGCGCACCGCCCTCCCACCCCGGGGCACCGCGCCCGACGGCAGCACGGTGGGCGGCGAGCGGCTGCGCACACGAGGCGTGGTCGTCGCCGACGGCGCTCCCCCGCTCCCCGACGGCCTCGCCGCGTCCGGGTGGCTGGTCGCCGACGCCGGCTCGGGCGCCGTCCTGGCCGCGCGCGACCCGCACGGGCGCTACTACCCGGCGAGCACGCTCAAGACCCTGACCTTCCTGGCGCTCGCGCACCGGCTCGACCCGGGCCTGGTGGTGGTCGGCACGGAAGAGGACGAGCGCGTGGAGGGCAGCCGCGTGGGGCTGGTCGCCGGCGGGCAGTACCCCGTCCCGCTGCTGTTCCGGGCACTGGTGCTGCAGTCGGGCAACGACGCCGCGACGGCCCTGGCGCGGGCCTTCGGCGGTGAGGCGGCCACGCTCGCCGAGATGAACCGCACGGCGGCCGCGCTGGGGGCCTACGACACGGTCGCCGGCTCCCCCTCCGGCCTCGACGTCGCCGGGCAGTCCTCCTCCGCGTACGACCTGGCCCTGATCTTCCGAGCGCTGGTCGAGGACCCGGTCACCGCCGAGGTGCTGCGCGTCCCGACGGCCGACATGCCGGCGGTGGAGGGCCGGTTCCCCGGCTACCAGATCCAGAACCAGAACCCGCTGCGGACGACGTATCCCGGCAACCTGGGCGGCAAGACCGGCTTCACCGACGCCGCCCGCCACACCTTCGTCACCGCCGCGGAGCGCGACGGCCGCCGGCTGGTGGTCAGCGTCCTGGACACGGAGAACCGGCCGCTGACCGCGGCCGACCAGGCGGCCCGCCTGCTCGACTGGGGGTTCGCCGTCCCGGCCGCCGTCCCCGGGGTCGGGCGGCTGGTCCGACCGGGTGATCTGGTCGCCGCCACCCCGCGGTCGACCCCGCCGCCGGCCAGCACCGCACCCTCCCCGTCGCTGCGGCGCACGGCGCTCGCCGCCTCCGGGGCGCAGACGGCTCCCGCTCCGTGGGCCCTCGCCGTCCTCGCCGGGGTGGGGCTCGGCGCGGTCACTGCGATCGTGCGTCGACGTCGCCGGCCGTCTCCCGCTCCGGTGGCCGGCCGGCGGCCTCCACCGCCGGCAGGGTGGCGGTCCAGGCAGCGGTGAAGAAGGCGAACCGGAAGACGATGTTGATCCAGACCAGGATGCCGACGGCGCCACCGAACGCCGAGGCGGTCACGCTGCCGGAGATCAGCGAGAGGTAGAGGTTCCCGATCAGCTTCATCACCTCGAAGCCGGCCGCGCCGAACAGCGCCCCCGGCAACAGGCGGCGCACGGGGTGCGGGGTGGAGGGAACCACCTTGAGCAGCCACAGGAAGACGACGACGTCGCCCAGGAACGCCAGCGCCAGGCTCGCCACCGTGGCGAGCAGCGCGAGGCCGGGCGCGCCCTCGAGCCCGAGCACCCCGAGGAGCCACGACGTCGCCCCCGTCGCGACACCGGTCAGCGCGAGGCTCAGCAGGCCGACCGCCCCGAGCAGCAGCAGGGCCAGGAGGTCCTGCACGTTGTCCCGGAGGAACTCCGGCTCCTCGGCGCGCCCCTTCCAGATGCGCTCCATGCCGATGCGCAGCTTGTCCATCGCCCGGAGGCCGGCGTAGACGAAGCCGACCAGCCCGATCACGCCGACCACCTCGGCGGAGCCGACCGCCCCGCGCAGGTCGGCCACGAGGTCCTCTCCGGTCCTGCCCGGGAAGGTGGTGCGGATGGCCTCGTAGAGCTCGCGCTGGAGCAGCTCGTTGCCGGCCAGCACCAGACCGATGCCCGAGGCGACCAGGAGCAGGACCGGGAACAGCCCCAGGAAGACGAAGTAGGTGACGCCCGCCGCCATGAGGTCGCCCTGCGTCCGCCGGTAGCGCCCGCCGGCCCGGGCCACGTGGTCCAGCCGGGGCGACCGCCGGCGGGCGGCGTCGACCGCGCTCTCGACGCGGTCCCACGCGCGCGCCGGCCACCCCTTCCGGACGGCTGCCTCCTGGTCGGGGGCCTCGCGGGTGGGGGTGGAGCTCACCGCCCGAGTCTGGGGCCTGCCCCGTCCCCTCGCAGGGTCCTGACGCGGTGCCGGCTCAGTGCGCGGGGCCGGTCAGGGGGTACTCGCGGGCGACGACCCAGCTGCCGGCCGCCGACTGCTCGAACTCGGTGAAGTGCTCCACCCGGAACTCGGCCGAGAGGTCCTGGAGCCCGCAGTAGGCGAGCTCGAGCATGTCCGCCGGCACGTCGTGGGCGACGGTGACGTGCGGGTGGTACGGGAAGGAGAGCGAGCGGGCGAGCGGGCCCTGGCGGACGTCGTTGGCCAGCAGCTCGCAGTTGCCGATCCCCCGCGCCACGGTCACGAAGACCACGTCGGAGACCGGCGTGAAGGTGCCGGTGCCGGCCAGGTGCATGTCGAACGGCGGGTGCGCGGCGGCGACGGCCGCGAGGTGCTCGGTGATGGCGTCGCGGTCCGCGACCGGCACCTCCGTCGGCGGGAGCAGGGTCACGTGCGGCGGCACCAGCGCCGCCTGCGGGTCGCCGACCTTGGTGCGCCAGTCGACCAGCAGCGCCGACCAGGGTTCGGGGACGGGCACGATCACCCCGAGCACCGCCGTCTCCGGTCCGGTCGCAAGCCGGCCGACGAAGGTGTCGTCGTTCATGCCGCCGGCCCGGCCGGTGGGAGGAAGCCGACCCGCTCGTACACGGCGGCCAGCGTGCGGCCGGCCACCTCGCGGGCCCGCGCGGCGCCCGCGGCGAGCAGGCGCTCCAGCTCGGCGCTGTCGGCCAGCAGCTCGGCCGTGCGCCGCTGCACGGGGGCGAGGGCGTCGGTGACGACCTCGGCGAGCTCCTTCTTCAGGTCGCCGTAGCCGCGGCCGGCGAAGTGCTCCTCGAGCTGGGCGATGCTCCGCCCCGAGAAGGCGGAGTGGATGGTGAGCAGGTTCGTGACGCCGGGCTTGCCCTCGGGGTCCGCGACGACCTCCCGCCCGGTGTCGGTGACCGCGGAGCGGATCTTCTTCGCGGTGACCTTCGGGTCGTCCAGCAGGTTGACGCAGCCCGCCGGCGGCAGGCTCTTGCTCATCTTCTTGTCCGGCGACTGCAGGTCGAGGATCTTGGCGGCGCCGGCGGGGATGTAGGCCTCGGGGAGCGTGAAGGTCTCGCCGTACCGGCCGTTGAACCGGCCGGCCAGGTCGCGGGTGAGCTCCAGGTGCTGCCGCTGGTCCTCCCCCACCGGGACCCGGTGTGCCTGGTACAGCAGGATGTCGGCGGCCTGCAGCACCGGATAGGTGAACAGCCCCACCGACGTCGGGCCGGCCCCCTCGCGCGTGCTCTTGTCCTTGAACTGCGTCATGCGGCTGGCTTCCCCGAAGCCGGTGAGGCACTGCAGCACCCAGGCCAGCTGAGCGTGCTCGGGCACCTGGCTCTGCACGAACAGGGTGCTGCGGGCCGGGTCGACGCCGAGGGCGATCAGCTGCGCCGCCGACACCAGGGTGCGCTGCCGGAGCACGGCCGGGTCCGGCTGCTCGAGGGTGATCGCGTGCAAGTCGACGACGCAGTAGAAGGCGTCGTGGTCCTCCTGCATGCTGACCCACTGCCGGAGGGCGCCGACGTAGTTCCCGAGGTGGAAGGAGTCCGCCGTCGGCTGGATGCCGGAGAGGACGCGGGGAAGAGCCACGTCGGCCATCAAACCAGCCGGGGCCGCCGTCCGTTCCGGGCTCCCCCGTGGCGCCCGGGCGCCGGCCGTCGGTACGGCCCGGTCGGCGCTGGTCAGCGGAGCGCGTCGGGCAGCGCGTCGTCGAGCGCGGCCAGGAAGACGTCGTCCTCCTCGGGCGTGCCCACCGTGACCCGGATGCCCTCCCCCGCGAAGGGGCGCGTGATGACCGCACGGGACTCCAGCGCGGTCGCGAGCTCCGCCGTCCGCTCGCCGGTCGGCAGCCAGACGAAGTTGGCCTGGCTGTCGGAGACCTCCAGGCCCCGGTCCCGCAGGGCGGCGGTCAGCCGCTCGCGCTCGGCGACGACGGCGGCACACCGGGCCCGCACCTCGTCCTCGCTGGCCAGCGCCGCGACCGCCGCCGCCTGGGCGACCATGCCGACGCTGAACGGCAGGTGGGTCTTGCGGACGGCCTCGGCGACCGATGGGTCCTCGGCGAGCAGGTAGCCGACGCGCAGCCCGGCCAGCCCCCATGCCTTGGAGAAGGTGCGCAGCACGGCGACGTTGGGCCGGCCGCGCATCAGCTCCACGCCGTCGGGCACCCGCGGGTCGGTGACGAACTCGCGGTAGGCCTCGTCGAGGACGACCAGCGTCTCCGCCGGCACCGCGTCGAGGAAGCGCTCCAGTTCCGCGCGGTGCACCGCCGTGCCCGTGGGGTTGTTCGGGTTGCAGACGAACACCAGCCGGGTGCTGTCGTCCAGCGCCGCGGCGAGCGCCTCGAGGTCGTGGGTGTCGGGCGACCCACCGGGCCGGCCCGGCACCAGCGGCACCTGGACCGCGCGGGCGCCGGCGACGCGGGCCAGCAGCGGGTACATCTCGAAGGAACGCCAGGCGAAGGCCATGCTCGTGCCCGGGTCGTTGTAGGCCTGGGCGAGCTCCTGGCAGATGGCAACCGCCCCGCAACCGGTGGCGACCTGGGCGGGGTCGACGCCGTAGCGCTCGGCCAGCGCCCCGGTGAGGACGACGGCGCCGTTGTCGGGGTACCGGTTGGTGCCGGCGACCGCGGTGGTCACCGCCTCGACGACGGCGGGCAGCGGCGGGAACGCCACCTCGTTGCTGGCGAGCTTCACGGCGCGCTCGACGCCGATCTCGCGGGCGAGGTCGGCCGGGTTGCGGCCGGGCCGGTACGCGGGGAGCGACTGCACCGCCGGTCGGGCACTGACCACGTGGACCTCCACCTCCCGGGGGCCCGCCCTTCTAGGGTGTGCCCCATGCGCGTACTCGTCGCCGGCGGCGCCGGCTACATCGGCAGCGTAGTGACCGCCGCCCTGCTCGCCGGGGGGCACGAGGTCACCGTGCTCGACGACCTGTCCACCGGGCACGCGGACGCGGTGCCCGAGGGCGCGGCGCTGGCGGAGGTGTCGCTGCACGACTCGGCGCCGGTGCTCGCCGAGGTCCGCCCCGAGGCGGTGCTGCACTTCGCGGCCAGGTCGCTGGTGGGTGTGTCCCAGCAGCAGCCCGAGGACTACTGGCACACCAACGTGGGCGGCTCCTTCGCGCTGCTGGAGGCGATGCGGGCCGCCGACTGCCGGCGGATCGTCTTCTCCTCCACCGCGGCCACCTACGGCGAGCCCGACCAGGTGCCGATCCGCGAGGACGCGCCGACCCGGCCGACCAACACGTACGGGGCCTCCAAGCTCGCCGTCGACCACATGCTCACCTCGTACGCGGTCGCCCACGGCTTCGCCGCGGTGAGCCTGCGGTACTTCAACGTCGCGGGCGCCGCCTACGGGCTCGGGGAGCGGCACGCCACGGAGACCCACCTCATCCCGATCGCCCTGCAGGTCGCGGCCGGGCAGCGGGAGTCCATGACCGTCTACGGCCAGGACTACCCGACCCCCGACGGGACCTGCATCCGCGACTACGTGCACGTCGAGGACCTCTCCGACGCGCACCTGCTCGCGCTGCCCGCGCCGGCGGCCGGGGAGCACCGGATCTACAACCTCGGCAACGGCACCGGCTTCTCGGTGCAGGAGGTCGTCGAGGCCGCACGCGAGGTGACCGGCCACCCCATCCCGGTGACGATCGGCGAGCGACGGGCCGGCGACCCGGCGCAGCTGGTGGCCTCCAGCGATCGGATCCGCGCCGACCTGGGCTGGGCCCCGAAGCACACCGACCTGGTCGGCATCGTCCGGGACGCCTGGGACGTCGCCCAGGCCCGCCGGGGCTAGCTCTGGGCTAGCTAGCCTCGGTCGACTCCGAGGCGTCCTCGGGGACGGCGGGGGCCGGCGGTGGGCCGACGCGCAGGCGCGCGATCCGCCGGCCGTCGAGCTCGAGCACCTCGATGCTGCGGCCCTCGACCTCGACGGTGTCGCCCACCTCGGGCAGCCGGCCCAGCTCGGCGAGGACGAAACCGGCGGCCGTCTCGTACGGCCCCTCGGGCAGCCGCAGGTCGGTCGCGTCGGCGAAGTCGTCGAGGTTGAGCAGGCCGTCCACCTCGCGCGGTGCGTCGGGCGCCTGCCGGGCCTCGGGCGCGACCTCCTCGTCGTACTCGTCGTAGATCTCCCCGATGACCTCCTCGATGAGGTCCTCGAGGGTGACGATGCCGTCGGTGCCGCCGTACTCGTCGACGACGATCGCGAGGTGCTGGTTGTCCCGGCGCATCTCGCTGAGCACCGTGAGGACGGCGGCGGTCCCGGGCAACCGGGTGACCTGGCGGGCCAGGTCACCCACGGTCGCCGCCCGTCCCGCCGGGTGGTTGGGCAGGAACAGGTCGCGCACGTGCACGAACCCCACGACGTCGTCCTGGTCCTGGCCCGCCACGGGGAACCGCGACCAGTTCGACTCCGCGACCAGCTTGGCGGCGCGGCTGGCGGTCATCGAGGCCTCCAGGAACTGGACCTCGGTGCGCGGCGTCATCACCTCGCGCACCTCGCGCTCGCCGGCGCGGAACACCTCGTCGATGAGCCGGCGCTCGTCGCTGCTCAGCGACTCGTGCGCGGCGACCAGGTCGCGCAGCTCCTCCTGGCTGATCGACTCACCGCTGGCCTTGGGGTCACCGCCGACCAGCCGGACGAGCCCGTTGGTGGACTTCGAGAGCAGCCAGATGATCGGCCGCGACAGCTTGGCGATGGCGTTCAGCGGGGCGGCGACCATCAGCGAGAAGCCCTCGGCCCGCTGCAGGGCCAGCCGCTTCGGGGTCAGCTCGCCGACGACGAGGGACACGTAGCTGATCGCGACGGTGACCAGGACCAGCGCCAGCGTGCCGGCCAGCCCCTCTCCCACGCCCTGCGTCTGCAGCCAGTCGGCCAGGGGCGCCGACAGGGTGCTCGCACCGAACGCGGCGGAGAAGAACCCGGCGAGGGTGACGCCGACCTGCACGGCGGCGAGGAACTGGTTGGGGTCCCCGAGGAGCTTCTGCACCGCCTGACCGCGGCGGCCACCCTGCTCGGCCATGGCCCGCACCTGCGACTCCCGCAGCGAGACCAGCGCGATCTCCGCACCGGCGAACGCGCCGCCGATCATGATGAAGACGACGACCATGACGATGTTGAGCCATACGTCGCTCACCGGCGGCGTGCTCCTCAGGGGTTCGGGGTGGGGCGGACCGTTCCATGGTGCCGGGTCCATGCTGCCCGCCGGTGGCCCGCGCACGCTCGGGGGCCCCTGCCGGGTGGCGTGAGGGTGGACACGCCGACGGCCTTCCCCGGGGCTCTGAACACGGATAGTCTCGCTCCGATAACGGATCGTGCTCATCTTGAGGACCCGCATGCACCACCGGCCGTCCGGTCCCCCGCTCCCCGCCCACCGCTCCGCCGCCGTCGGCAGCGCGCGGCGCCGCCGTCTGCCACGGGTGGGGCTCGGCCTGGCGCTGACCTCCGTGGTCACCGCCGTCCTCCTCACCGCCCCGGTGGTCTCGGGCCCGGAGGTGAGCCCGCGCGCGATCGACGCGTCGTCCTCGGCCGGGTCGGCTCCCGGCTCGTCGACGTCGGTGTTCCCGGACGCGCCCACGCAGCCCGAGGTCCCGGGCGACGCCGGTGGCGACCAGCCTGCGGGCGCCGTCCCCGGGCCGGCACCCGGGCCCTCCGGCGCCGCAGCGACCCCGACCGCGCCGGCCGCCCCTGCCCCGGCCGCCACGAGGGCCCCGGCTCCACCGCCGGCTCCTGCTCCGGCCCCCGCTCCTGCGCCGGCCCCCGCTCCGGCCCCCGCTCCGGCTCCGGCCCCGGCCCCTGCTCCCGCTCCCGCCGTGACGCGCGCCGCACCCGCACCACCTCCTCCGGCGGCCCCGCCGCCCCCCGCTCCCGCGGTCGCACCCGCGGCTCCGGGGGAGGAGGGCGAGGTCCTGGCGCTGGTGAACGCCGAGCGCGCGAAGGCCGGGTGCGGCCCCGTGGGTGGGGACGCCGGGCTCGCCTCGGTTGCCCGGGCGCACAGCGCCGACATGCGTGACCGCGGCTTCTTCGACCACGTGAACCCCGACGGAGTCGGCCCCTTCGACCGCGCCGACCGCGCGGGCGTCTCCGCCCGGGCCGAGAACATCGCCCGCGGCCAGTCCGGGCCGGCCGCCGTCATGACCTCGTGGATGAACAGCCCCGGGCACCGGGCCAACATCCTGAACTGCGGGCTGACCCGGCTCGGGGTCGGTGTGGCGACCGGCAGCGGCGGCCCCTGGTGGACCCAGCTGTTCGGCTGACCTCGCCCCTCACCGGGGGCCAGCGAGATCCGCCATATCGGGCTCGGGGGCGCCGATCAGACCCCGATCCGGCGTCTCTCGGCCAACTCCACCAGGGCGCGTAGCTGTGCGAGCAATCTCTCGGGACTCCGCAGGTCCGCCGCGGTCACGTGCAGCACCGTCCACCCCGCGGCCACCAGGCGGTTGAGCCTGCGGCGGTCGCGGCGCAACTGGTCCGGCGCGCCGTGCCAGGCGCCGTCGTACTCGAGCGCGATGCGGAGGTCCGGAAAGGCCAGATCGACCCGTGCGACGAAGCCTTGGGCATCCCGGACGACGTGCTGCGGCACCGTAGGCAGCCCGGCCAGCGCGAGCACGACGCGCAGCCGCGATTCCTGCGGCGACTCCGCCCGCGGGTCCACCAGCGAGACCGCCCGGCGGCACCGACTGGCGCCCCGCACTCCTCGCAGCGCCGCAGCCGCCTCCGACAGCGGGACCAGCCCCACGACCTGGGCCGCGACAAGCGCATCGAGCGCCGGGACCGCGTCGAGCAGCGGCTCGAACCGGGCGAGGTCCACGCCCGTCCGCACGCCGGTCGTGAACCGGAAAGGCCCCCTCTGCACCACGTCGAAGGCTTCGACCGCGGTCCGCCGGACGGCCAGACCCGCCGCCGCACCGCAACGCGACGACGGCGGCACGATGAGTTCGACGGGGCTCTGCGCATCGACGAGCCCGGTGACGCCGTGCAGGTAGGCGGCCGTGCGGCCGCAGAACACCGCGCCGTCCGGCGCGAGCAGCCGGGCACCGCGCACACGCAGGCCGAACGACTCCGGCAGCCGCGCGTCGGCGTAGATCCCGTGGAACATCCGCCGCCACGCTGAGCTGCGCAACTCTTCCGCCGTCAGCACGCCGTCGGCGACGACGTCACGGCCGCGGAAGACGGCACCGTTCAGGACCTCGGGACGGCGAGCGCTGGGCACGTCGGAAGCCTGCCGGGGACGGCGGCGCTTCCGCGGGCCCCGTCCACAGGGGGCGAGACGCGGCAGATCGGGCGTCCAGCGAGCCCGCGAAGACCAATTGGGCGAAAGTCGGCGGCGGGCGGCCCCGGATGCGCGGCGGCCCCCGCACCCGGAGGGGTGCGGGGGCCGCCCGGCCCCGTCCAGAGGCTCACCCCGAGCCTGCGAGGGGTGAGGAGGACGGGGTCCTTTTTCAGGCCATGGCCTTCTTGAGGTTGGTGTCGATGGCCGCCAGGAAGTCCTGGGTGGTCAGCCACGGCTGGTCCTTGCTGATCAGCAGCGCCAGGTCCTTGGTCATCTGACCGCCCTCGACGGTGTCGATGCAGACCTTCTCCAGCGTCTCCGCGAAGCGGGTCACCTCGGGGGTGCCGTCCAGCTTGCCGCGGTGGGCCAGGCCCCGCGTCCAGGCGAAGATCGACGCGATCGGGTTGGTCGACGTCTCCTTGCCCTGCTGGTGCTGGCGGAAGTGCCGGGTCACCGTCCCGTGCGCGGCCTCGGCCTCGACGGTGCGGCCGTCGGGGCTCATCAGCACCGAGGTCATGAGGCCCAGCGAGCCGAAGCCCTGCGCCACGGTGTCGGACTGCACGTCACCGTCGTAGTTCTTGCAGGCCCAGACGTAGCCGCCCTCCCACTTGAGGGAGGCGGCGACCATGTCGTCGATCAGCCGGTGCTCGTAGGTGATGCCGGCGGCGTCGAACTTCTCCTTGAACTCGGCCTGGAAGACCTCCTCGAACAGGTCCTTGAACCGGCCGTCGTAGGCCTTGAGGATCGTGTTCTTGGTGGAGAGGTAGACCGGGTACTCGCGCTGGAGCCCGTAGTTCATCGAAGCGCGCGCGAAGTCGCGGATCGAGTCGTCGAGGTTGTACATCGCCATCGCGACACCGCCGCCGGGCGACTGGAAGACCTCGTGCTCGATCGGCTCCGAGCCGTCCTTCGGCGTGAAGGTGATCGTCAGCGTCCCTTCGCCGGGGAACTTGAAGTCGGTCGCGCGGTACTGGTCACCGAAGGCGTGACGGCCGACGACGATCGGCTTGGTCCAGCCCGGCACCAGCCGCGGCACGTTCTCCATGATGATCGGCTCGCGGAAGATGACGCCGCCGAGGATGTTGCGGATCGTCCCGTTGGGCGAGCGGTACATCCGCTTGAGGCCGAACTCCTCGACGCGCGCCTCGTCGGGCGTGATCGTCGCGCACTTGACGCCGACGCCGTGCTTCTTGATGGCGTTCGCGGAGTCGACGGTGATCTGGTCGTCGGTCGCGTCCCGCGACTCGATGCCCAGGTCGTAGTACTCCAGGTTGACGTCGAGGTACGGGAGGATCAGCTGGTCCTTGATGAACTGCCAGATGATCCGGGTCATCTCGTCGCCGTCGAGCTCGACGACGGTGCCCTCGACCTTGATCTTGCTCACGCATTCTCCTTGTGTCTCGTGGCCCCGCTGGAGGGTCCCGCCGCGAGCGCGCGAGCGGTGGGGGGCAGCGGGGTCCTTCTACTTCTTCAGAGGTCGGCTACGTCGGCCTGCTTCGCGCGCACTGCTTCGGCCGCCTCGCGCAGACCCGCCACTTCGCTCTCCGCCAGGTCGCTCTCGACGACCCGGCGGACGCCTTCCCGGCCGATCTCGGCCTCCACCCCGAGGTAGACCCCCGAGATGCCGTACTCGCCGTCGACCCAGGCGCACACCGGCATGACGGCGCCGGAGTCCTCCATGACCGCGCGGGCCATGCGGGCGGCGGCGGCGGACGGAGCGTAGTAGGCGGACCCGGTCTTGAGCAGGGCCACCACCTCCGCACCACCGTTGCGGGTGCGCTGGACGAGGTGCTCGATGCGGTCGGGCGCCATCACCTCGGACAGCGGCTTGCCGTCGACCGTGCAGCGCGACGGCACCGGGACCATGGTGTCGCCGTGCGAGCCCAGCGTCAGGGTGCGCACCGAGGAGACGGGGACGCCCAGCTCCTCGGCGACGTTGTTGGTGAAGCGCGCCGTGTCGAGCATCCCGGCCTGGCCCATGACCCGCTGCTTCGGGAAGCCGGTGGCCAGCTGCGCCAGGGCGGTCATCTCGTCGAGCGGGTTGGAGACGACGATGACGACGGCCTCGGGCGAGGTGCGCGCGATGTTCTCCGCGACCTGCCGGACGATGCCCGCGTTCGTCTCGATCAGATCCATGCGGCTCATGCCGGGCTTGCGCGGGAGGCCGGCGGTGATGACGACGACGTCGGAGCCCTCGGTGCCCTCGTAGGAACCGCCTCCGACGCCGATGACCTCGGTCTCGAATCCCTCGATCGGCCGGGACTGGTTCATGTCCAGCGCCAGGCCCTCGGGCTTGCCCTCCACGATGTCGGTGAGGACGACGGTCTCGAAGACGTCGTACTCAGCGAGCCGGAGCGCGGTGGTGGAGCCGTAGAAACCGGCACCGACGACGGTGACCTTGCCGTTCCTGGGCTGCTTCGCCATGGCCGTCAACCTAGCGGTGCTCGGCGCCTCGTGCCGCCCCGGGGACCCTCACGTCCCGGGGATGGCCAGCGCGACGGCGGTGAGCGTGATCCCGGCACCGGCGAGCAGCACGACGTCGACCGCCCGGCTGCGCACCGCGAGGAAGCCGACCCGGCGCACCGGGAGGAGGAGCCGCAGCAGTGCCGCGCCGACCATCGCCAGCCCGATGACGACCAGCCCGCGGCGCCAGTGCTCGAAGGTGACCAGCAGCAGCCCGAACCCGACCACGACCAGCACCGCCAGCAGCGGCAGCTGCCGCACCAGCCCCGCGAGGAAGGGGCGGCGGACGTAGAGCGGCGGGCGGCTCACGGTCAGGCCGAGAGGGCCTCGAGCGCGGCGGCCCGCTCGGCGGCGAGCACGACGTTCTGCAGCAGCATCGCCCGCGTCATCGGCCCCACCCCGCCCGGGTTCGGTGCCACGTGGCCGGCCACCTCGACGACGTCCTTCGCGACGTCGCCGGCGATCTTCCCGTCCACCCGGCTCACGCCGACGTCGAGGACGGCGGCCCCGGGCTTGACCATCCCGGCGGTGATCAGGCCGGGCACACCGGCTGCGGCTACCACGACGTCCGCCGAGCGCACGTGCGCGGCGAGGTCCCGGGTCCCGGTGTGGCAGAGGGTGACCGTCGCGTTCTCGGTGCGCCGGGTGAGCAGGAGGCCCAGTGGCCGGCCGACGGTGATGCCGCGGCCGATGACGACCATCTCCGCGCCGGCGATCGGCACGTCGTAGCGGCGCAGCAGCTCCACGATGCCGACCGGTGTGCACGGCAGCGGCCCGGGGACGTTCAGGACCAGCCGGCCGAGGTTGACCGGGTGCAGGCCGTCGGCGTCCTTGGCCGGGTCCATGGCCTCCAGCACCCGGCTCTCCTCGATGCCCGCCGGCAGCGGCAGCTGCACGATGTAGCCGGTGCAGCCGGGGTCGGCGTTCAGCTCGGCGACGACGGCCAGCACGTCGGCCTCGGTGGCCGTGGCTGGCAGCTCGCGCTGGATGCTCGCGATGCCGACCTCGGCGCAGTCGGAGTGCTTGGCGTTGACGTACCACCGGCTGCCCGGGTCGTCACCCACCAGCAGGGTGCCGAGACCGGGCCGGTGACCGGCCGCGGAGAGAGCGGCCACCCGCTCGGTCAGCTCGGCGCGGATCGCCGCCGCGGTGGCCTTGCCGTCCAGGATCGTCGCGGGCACGCGCACAGTCTGCCGGAACGGCTCCCGCCGGCGTCGGTGCGGCCCTAGGGTCGAGCGCAACGGGGCGCCCGGCCCCGCCGACCCCGGAGGTGCGCGATGACCGAACGCGACCACGGCGCGACCGCGTCCTACGGCACCGGACCGGCGGCGACCGACCCCGCCTACTCCGACCGCCCGGTGGCCTTCCGCGGGCCCGAGAGCCTGGGCGGGCTGCTGCTCATCCTCGCCGGGATCGTCGCCGCCGTCAGCCTCCCCCTGGACTGGCTGCGCGACCGCGACGACAGCGGGTGGTCGCTGGTGCGCGATGCCTTCGACGACCTCGGACGGGTGTTCGACGACGGCGGCTGGCAGCCCCTGGCCATCGTGCTCGGTGGTGGCCTCCTGCTGCTCCTCGGCGTGGCGCTGTGGCTGCCCGCCCGCAGCCACCGGTTCGTGGGGCTCCTGGCGCTGGTGGTCAGCGGGATCGTGACGGCCGCGGTGCTGGTGCCGCTCGCCGACGCCGGCTGGGACCTCGGCCTCTTCGGCCCCGGCTTCTGGTGCGCGATCGCCGTCGCCGTCCTCGGGCTGCTCGGCTCGCTCAAGGCCGCGCTCACCGGTCCCCGGTACGTGACGAGGTAGCCCTCAGGCCTCCAGGCGCGCGCCGTGGGCGCGGGCGAACTGCACCGCCTGGACGGCGTCGAGCCGCACGTCGGTCAGCTCGAAGGAGCGCCAGTTCAGCTCGTCGGTGGAGGCGCCGCGCAGGTCGGCCCCGCGCAGCTTCGCGTTCTGCAGCCGTGCCCGATCCAGGTCGGCGGAGCTGAGGTCGGTGCCGCGCAGGTCGGCGTCGGTGAGGTCGGCCTCCCGGAACCGCTGCCCCGACAGCTGCAGCGCCGAGAGGTCGACCCCGCGCAGGGACGTCCACGACCAGTCGCAGTCGATCGCCGTCAGCGGCCGCAGCTGCGCGCCGGCGAAGTGCGAGCCGGTGAGCTTGCAGCCGTCGAGGGTGGTGTCGAACAGCCGCGCCCGGTCGAAGCGGCAGGAGAGGAAGGCCGTGCCCAGGTGGCGCGAGCCGCCCATGCGAACCCCGGTGAGCACGCACTCCTCGAAGACGCAACGGCGGGTGACCAGCTCCTCCAGGCCGGCGTCGTCGAACCGGCACCGGCGGAAGGTGACGCCGTCGAGCTGCACCCCCCACCAGTCGACCCGCGCGAAGTCCTCCCCCTCGACGACGGCGCCGGCCTCCGGCGGCCGCACGTGCGGGCGGGACGAGAACGCCCGTGGCCCCGTGTGGGGACCCGCGCCGAGCCTGCGAGGTTTGGGAGGTTGAAGGACCCCGTCCCCCTCACCCTTCGCAGGCTCAGGGTGAGCCTCTGGACGGGGCCTCAATGGGCGAAGTGGCGGGTACCGGTCAGGTACAGCGGCACCCCGGCCGCGGCCGCGGCCGCGACGACCTCCTCGTCGCGCACCGACCCACCGGGCTGGACGACGGCGCGCACCCCCGCGTCGAGCAGCACCTGCAGGCCGTCGGCGAACGGGAAGAACGCGTCGGAGGCGGCGACGGCGCCCGCGGCCCGCTCCCCCGCCCGCGCGACCGCGAGCCGTGCGGAGTCGACCCGGTTCACCTGGCCCATGCCCACGCCGACGGTGGCCCGGTCGTGGGCGAGCAGGATCGCGTTGCTCTTCACCGCGCGTACCGCCCGCCAGGCGAAGACGAGGTCGTCGAGGCCCGCGGCGTCCAGCGGCTCGCCGGTCGCGAGGGTCCAGGTGGTGGGGTCGTCGCCCGCGGCGTCGATGCGGTCCCGGGTCTGCAGGAGCAGCCCGCCGCTGATCGGGCGGGACTCCACGCCGTTCTCCGGCAGGTGCGGCAGCCGCAGCAGCCGGATGTTCTTCTTGCCCGTCAGCACCGCGACGGCGTCGTCGGTGAAGCCGGGGGCGACGACCACCTCGGTGAACACCTCGGCCACCTGCTCGGCCATGGTCAGGTCGACCTCGCGGTTGGCCGCGATGACGCCCCCGAAGGCCGACACCGGGTCGCAGGCGTGCGCCTTGCGGTGGGCCGCGGCGATGTCCGCGCCGACGGCGATGCCGCAGGGGTTGGCGTGCTTGATGATCGCCACGCACGGCTCGTCGTGGTCGTGCGCGGCCCGCCAGGCGGCGTCGGTGTCGACGTAGTTGTTGTAGGACATCTGCTTGCCGTGCAGCTGCTCGGCGTGGGCGAGCCCCGGCCTCTCCGAGCGGTACAGCGCGGCGGCCTGGTGCGGGTTCTCCCCGTAGCGGAGGACGTCGGCCCGCTCCCAGCTGCCACCCACCCAGGCGGGGAATCCGCTGTCGTCGTCGGGGGCGAGCACGTTCCCCATCCACGAGGCGACGGCGACGTCGTAGGAGGCGGTGTGCCGGAAGGCGGCGGCCGCCAGTCGTCGCCGCTCGGCCAGCGTGAACCCGCCGGCGGAGACCGCGGTGAGGACGTCGTCGTACCGGGCGGGGTCGACGACGACGGCGACCGAGGGGTGGTTCTTGGCCGCGGCGCGCACCATCGCCGGCCCGCCGATGTCGATCTGCTCCACGCACTCGTCGGGGGCGGCCCCCGAGGCCACCGTCTCGGTGAACGGGTAGAGGTTGACGACCACCAGGTCGAAGGCGGCGATGCCGAGCTCGGCCAGTTGCGCGACGTGCTCGTCCTTGCGCCGGTCGGCGAGGATGCCCGCGTGCACAGCGGGGTGCAGCGTCTTCACCCGGCCGTCGAGGCACTCGGGGAAACCGGTGACCTGCTCGACCGGGGTGACCGGGATGCCGGCGTCGGCGATCCGGCGCGCGGTGGCCCCGGTGCTCACCAGCTCCACCCCGGCGGCGGCCAGCCCTCGGGCGAGCTCCTCGACGCCGGACTTGTCGTAGACGCCCAGCAGGGCGCGGCGGATCGGGGTGCGGTCGCTCATCGGGTGCTCTTCCTCGTCCGGTGGGGGGTGGTCGGGGGCGCGGCGACGACGGCCGCCACCGTCTCCACCAGGAGCTGGCGCTCCACGTCCTTGATCCGCTCGTGCAGCGTCGCCTCGTCGTCGCCGGGCAGCACCGGCACCTCGCGCTGGGCGAGCACCGGGCCGGTGTCGACTCCGGCGTCGACGAGGTGCACGGTCGCGCCGGTCACCGCGGCGCCGGCCGTCAGGGCGTCGCGGACCGCGTGCGCCCCGGGGAACGCCGGCAGCAGCGCCGGGTGGGTGTTGAGGAGCCGACCCTCGAAGGCGGCGAGCACCGCCGGCCCGACGATCTTCATGAAGCCGGCCGAGACGACGAGGTCGGGCTCGAACCCGGCGATCCGCTCGGCCAGGGCGCGGTCCCAGGCGGGCCGGTCGGGGTGCTGGCCGAGGGCGCAGACGAAGGTGGGCAGGCCGCGCCGGCGGGCGTGCTCGAGCCCCGGGGCCTCGCGGTCGGCCCCGACGGCGACCACGTGCGCCGGGTAGTCCGGGTCGTCGGTGGCCGCCAGCAGCGCGGCGCAGAGCGATCCGGCACCCGACAGCAGGACGACGATCTTCGCCCGGGCAGGAGGCTCGTGGGCGGGCACGTCGCCGACCCTATAAGGACCCCCTCGCCCCCCACCGCTCGCACGCTCGCGGCGGGCCCCTGCGAGGAAGCCGGGCGACGGGATCCTGCTCCTTTCAGCCCAGGGCCCGCCAGCGGGTGACGGCGGCCGCGATCGCCGCGACGATCGCCGCCTGCACCGCGATCGCGATACCGGTGGCCACCGGCGGGGCGCCGACCAGCGAGAGGGCGCCGTCGCCGAGCGTGCCCCCAGCGGTCCAGGCGAGCAGCCCGGCGAGCAGGCCGAGCAGCGACCCGGCCAGCAGCCCGGCGAGACCGGCGACGACCGAGCCGCCGTCCCGGTCGGTGAACCACCGGCCCAGGGTGACCCCGGCGACCAGGCCCGCCACGGCGGGGACGACCTGCGAGACGAAGGCGACCAGCGGCACCGCCTGCGTGTCCGGCAGCGCCGCGAGCAGTGGCAGCGCGGGGACGCTGCCCAGCGTGACGCCGTGCACGGACACCAGCGTGCCGGTGCCCACGGAGAAGCCCGGCCCGGCGGCCAGCCCGAGGACGGCGACCGCCGCGTTCGGCAGGTAGAGCGCGCTCAGGCCGAGCAGGCCGAGGGCCCCCGCGCCCGCTCCACCGAGCGCGCCGGAGACCGCGGCGTACCCCGAGGCGTCGCTGGCCAGCGCGACCGCCACCACGAGGAAGGCCAGGGCCAGCGCGGTCAGCAGCCCGGCGAGGATCCCGCGGAGCACCGGGCGGACGACGCCCGGAAGCCTGTCCAGCCCGGCGTCGACGAGCCCGGACTCGCGGCCCGCGCCCCACCCGACGGCGAGCAGCGTCAGGCCCGCGGGGAGCAGCAGCGTGCGCGGCCAGCCGGTGCCGGCCGTGGTGCCGTCCACCGCGAGCGCGAGCAGCCAGGTCAGCGCCAGGTGGACGAGCACCACCGTCGCCGCCGCCCGGGCCACCGACCGGCCGTGCGCCCCGGCGTCCAGGACCCGGACGGCGACCCGCCCGGCCCACGACAGCCCCCCGGCCGCGAGCAGGGTCAGCAGCAGGGGTGCCAGCGCCAGGGGGCCGGAGGCCGGCCGGAGCTCGGCCCCGTGCGCGAGCAGCCACAGCCGGGTGCCGAGGGCCGCCGACCCGCCGGCCGACATGCCGCCGGCCGGGTCCAGGGTGTGCACGACGACCAGCGCGAGCCAGAGACCGACGAGCCCGACGACCGTGACGGCGGCCGCGCCGAGGGCGGCCAGGACGGCCGGGGGTGCCGGCCACCCGGCCGACCCGGCGTCCCGCCGGAAGGGCAGACGTGCGAGCAGCGGGACCACCTCACCACTCTCGCAAGCTCCCGCGGCCGATGTCCGCCGCACGCGCCGGAGCCGGCCGACCTCCAGCGACCGCGCCGGGACGTCGGTCAGGTGTCCGTGCCCGGCCGGTCGCTCTGCGTGGTGCCGGACGCCTCCCCGGAGGCGGTCGAGCCGCCGGGGCCGCCGGCGCCACCCGGGTGCTCCTCGGACGCGGGCCGCGTCTGCTGCGGCGGCCACGTTGCCTGCTGGTGCGGGTAGGGCTGCCCCGGCGCGTAGGGCTGACCGTACGGCGCGTAGGGGTAGGGCTGGCCGGGCCACTGCCCGCCGTGGTGCTGCACGACGGGCCGCGGGGGGCGCTCCCGCAGCTCACGGCGCAGGGCGAGCACCGCCACCACGGTGATGGCGACGCCGGTGAGGAAGCCCAGCAGCGCCCAGAACGAGAAGGCGTACCGCAGGGTGTCCAGCCAGGAGAAGAGGGTGAGCGTGAGCCCCAGACCGGCCAGGCCGGCGGTCACCGCGGAGCGGGGGAAGGTGAGCGTCGTCCGGACGAAGGCGGGGAGGACGGCCCAGGCCGTCGCCAGCAGGAAGAGCACGAAGGCGGCCACCACCATGCCGTCCTCGAAACCGCTGAAGGTCACCCCGAACGTCGCGTCGCCGAACCGCCACCAGGGCAGGAAGCCGACGAGGAGGAACAGCAGCGTGCCGCCCGCGACGGCGAGGTCGGTCCAGGCCAGCCGCCTGGGGTCGACGGAGAACTCCGCGCCCCCCGGCCGCCCCCCGGTCGGCTCACCCGGGCCGTACGGCGGCGGTCCGTACCCCGGCGCGTAGGCCGGCTGACCGTAGGGCTGCTGCCCGTAGGCCGGCGGGGGTGCACCGTAGGGCTGCGACCCGTACGGGGGCTGCCCGTACGGGGGCTGCCCGTACGGGGGCCGCCCGTAGCCCTGCCCGTGGGGAGGCTGGCCGTACTGCGGCTGCCCGTAGGGGGCCTGCCCGTACGGGGGCTGGCCGTACGGGGGCTGGCCGTACGGGGGCTGGCCGTACTGGGGCTGCCCGTAGCCCTGTCCATGGGGAGGCTGGCCGTACTGCGGCTGCCCGTAGGGCGCCTGCCCCTGCGGGGGCTGGCCGTAGGGCGCCTGCCCCTGCGGGGGCTGGCCGTGCGGGAGCTGTCCGTGCGGAGCCTGGCCGTGCGGCTGCTGCCCCGGCTCCGCCGTCCGCGGGGCCTCGTGCGCCTGCCCCTCGGGTGGCTGGGCACCCGCGGGAGAGCCGCCGTCCTCGGGCGGCTGCGGGGGCTGGCTGGCGGTCACGGTGATCTCCTCCGGACGGAACGGGTGCGCGTCGATCGTGGCGGTCGGGGCGCGGCGCGCGCAACGGCGCACCACGGCCCGGACGCACCGCTGCCCGGTGACCAGGAGGGTCACCGGGCAGCGGGGTGGTCGGGGGTGCGGCGTCCGCTAGCCGACGATCTCGCGCATGAGCTGCGCGGTCTCCGACGGCGTCTTGCCCACGCGCACGCCGGCGGCCTCCAGGGCCTCCTTCTTGGCCTGGGCGGTGCCGGCCGAGCCGGACACGATGGCGCCGGCGTGGCCCATCGTCTTGCCCTCGGGCGCGGTGAAACCGGCGACGTAGCCGACGACCGGCTTGGTCACGTTGGCCTTGACGAAGTCCGCGGCCCGCTCCTCGGCGTCGCCACCGATCTCACCGATCATCACGATGGCCTCGGTCTCCGGGTCGTCCTGGAACGCCTGGAGCGCGTCGATGTGCGTGGTCCCGATGACCGGGTCGCCGCCGATGCCGATCGCGGTCGAGAAACCGATGTCCCGCAGCTCGTACATCATCTGGTAGGTCAGCGTGCCCGACTTCGACACCAGGCCGATCTTGCCCTGCTTGGTGATGTTGGCCGGGATGATGCCGGCGTTGCTGCGCCCGGGGCTGATCAGGCCGGGGCAGTTCGGGCCGATGATGCGGGTCGAGCCACCCTGGGCGTGGGCCCAGAAGTAGGTGGAGTCGTGCACCGGGATGCCCTCGGTGATGACGACGGCGAGCCCGATCCGGGCGTCCACGGCCTCGGTGACGGCGGCCTTGGCGAACGGCGGCGGCACGAAGATCACGCTGACGTCGGCGCCGGTCTCCTTCATCGCCTCGGCGACGCCACCGAAGACCGGCACGCTGGTGCCGTCGAAGTCGACGGACTGGCCGGCCTTGCGCGGGTTGACGCCACCGACGATCGCGGTGCCCGAGGCGAGCATCCGCTGCGTGTGCTTCATGCCCTCGGAGCCGGTCATGCCCTGGACGATGACCTTGCTGTTCTCGTTGAGGAAGATCGACATGTCTCTGGTGTCCTGTCGGGAGTCGGGGCGATCAGGCGGCGAGCTCGGCGGCCCGGCGCGCGGCGCCGTCCATCGTGTCGACCAGGGTGACCAGCGGGTGGTTGGCCTCGGCGAGGATCCGCCGGCCCTCCTCGACGTTGTTGCCGTCGAGGCGGACGACCAGGGGCTTGGTGGCCTCGTCGCCGAGGATGCCGAGGGCCTGGACGATGCCGTTCGCCACGGCGTCGCAGGCGGTGATGCCGCCGAAGACGTTGACGAACACGCTCTTGACGGCCGGGTCGGAGAGGATGATCTCCAGGCCGTTGGCCATCACCTCGGCGGAGGCACCGCCACCGATGTCGAGGAAGTTGGCCGGCTTGACGCCGCCGAACTCCTCACCGGCGTAGGCGACCACGTCGAGGGTGCTCATGACCAGGCCCGCACCGTTGCCGATGATCCCGACCTCGCCCTCGAGCTTGACGTAGTTGAGGTCCTTCTCCTTGGCCCGCGCCTCGAGCGGGTCGGCGGAGGCGGCGTCCTCGAGCGCGGCGTGCGCCTCGTGGCGGAAGCCGGCGTTCTCGTCGAGGGTGACCTTGGCGTCGAGGGCGAGCACCGTGCCGTCGGGGGCCTTGGCGAGGGGGTTGACCTCGACCAGCGTCGCGTCCTCCTTGCTGAAGACGTCCCACAGCTGGACGGCGATCGCGATGACCTGGTCGCGCACCTCGGCGGCGAAGCCGGCGGCGTCCACGATCTCGGCGGCCTTGGCCGTGTCGACGCCCTTGCTGGCGTCGATCGGGATGCGGGCCAGCGCCTCGGGGCGCTCGACGGCGAGCTGCTCGATCTCCACGCCGCCCTCGACGCTGGCCATGGCGAGAAAGGTGCGGTTGGACCGGTCGAGCAGGTAGGAGAAGTAGTACTCCTCGGCGATGTCGCTGGCCTGGGCGACCATCACGCGGTGCGTGATGTGGCCCTTGATGTCCAGCCCCAGGATGTCCTGGGCGCGCGCCTTGGCGTCCTCGGGGTTGTCGGCGAGCTTGACGCCGCCGGCCTTGCCGCGACCGCCGGTCTTCACCTGGGCCTTGACGACGACGGTCTGCCCGATCTCGCGGGCGATCGCCTCCGCCTGCTCCGGGGTTTCGGCGACGCCGCCGGGGAGCACGGGGACACCGTGCGAGGCCAACAGGTCACGGGCCTGGTACTCGAAGAGATCCACGAAAAGGCACCGTAGCCCGCCCGCAACCGCGCCGCTGCCCCGGGCCGGGAGGGAGCGGGTCCGGGGTGGGGTGCGTCACAGGCGGGCAGGCGCTCCGGGGTCAGGCGCCGGCGGGCTCGCCCACGTGCTCGCGTACCCACTCGACGATCTCGGTGGTGGTCGCCCCCGGCGTGAAGATGCCGGTCACGCCGATGCGCCGGAGCTCGGGGACGTCCTCCTCCGGGATGATCCCGCCGCCGAAGACGACGACGTCGTCGACGCCGCGCTCCCGCAGCAGCTCGGTGAGCCGGGCGAAGAGCGTCATGTGCGCGCCGGAGAGGACGGAGAGGCCGACGGCGTCCGCGTCTTCCTGCACCACCGTCTCGACGATCTGCTCGGGGGTCTGGTGCAGGCCGGTGTAGACGACCTCCATCCCGGCGTCGCGCAGCGCTCGCGCGACCACCTTCGCCCCGCGGTCGTGCCCGTCGAGGCCCGGCTTGGCGATGACCACCCGGATGCGTTCGTCCACCACGGCTGGGAGCTTAGGAGCTACCCGCCCGAGGGAGTGGCGCGGGTCACGCCCCGGCGCGACGGGCCCGCCAGGCGAAGGCCGTGAGCCCCGTCAGCCCGAGGCCCGCGAGGAGCAGGCCGGCGCCGGGCACCGTCCACACCAGCTCGTCGGACGAGGCGGCGTCGCGCAGCCCCGCCAACCCCGCGCCGAGCACGGTCACGGCGACGGCGAGCAGCCCTCCGACCGCGGCCAGCCGCGGTCGCAGCGACGGCGCGATCACCGCGCAGAGCAGCAGCGTGCCGGCGAGCAGCAGCCCACCGAGCAGCGCGAGCCCCGGCCGCTCGAGCAGCGCCTGCGGCCCCTCCTGGGTCACGACGACCCGCATGCCGGTGACCGGGTCGATCTGCAGCTGCTCGGGGACGTCGGCGGCGGGCAGCGCGAGGGAGAGCACCGCCGCCACCCCGAGCAGCACCGCGGCGCCGGCCAGCACCGAGCGGAGCGGGTCCAGGGGGCCGCGGTCCTCCATGACCGTCCGACCCCAGGCCGCCGCGCCGACGACGCCGGCGAGCGCCGTCAGCACCAGGGCGGCGACCCCGAGCACCCAGCCGGCCCCGACCTGGACGCTGCTGGTGAGCACCCGCTCGCCGGCCAGCACCTCCACGCCCGGGCGCGCCGTCGAGCTGCTGCCCCGGTAGAGCTCGATGAGCAGCTCCCCGACGGCCAGCGCACCGGCGACGGAGGCGTAGGCGAGCCCGAACTTCGGCACCGCCCGGCGGAGCAGGGTCACCCCGACCGCCAGGTGGACGAGGGGCACCAGCAGGGTCGCCAGCGCTCCCCCCACCCCGCGCACCTGGCGCAGCTCCTCCCCGCCGACCACGAGGTACGTGGGCACGGCCGCGAGCACCCCGGCCAGGCCGGCGAGCACCAGCAGCAGGCCGCAGAGCCGCACCGTTCCGGGCACGGCGCCGACGACCACCCGGTCCCCGGCGGTCACCGGGGCGGCGGCGCTCGGCGCGGTGGCCTCCCGGCGGGCCGAGGCCCTTGCCCGGTCGGCCCCGGTGCGGTCGGTCCGGGCGCGGTGGTCGCGGGTGGACACGGTTCCCCCTTCGGCAGCGTGGTCACGAACAGGACTCGATCGACGACCGACGATGACAATCGTGTGACGCCCGACACATCGGCGATTTACCGTCGGGTCAACGGAGCACACACGGGGGCAACGCACCGGCGGAGCGACCCGAAACCCGCGGTCTTGCCGGACGCTCCAGACGGGGAGAACGGCCATGCGCCGATCGAGCGAGCTCGACTCTGCTCCAGGGTGGCACACCGCGGACGATGCAGAAGCCACGCCACGGGGACTGCGCGCCCTCTGCTCCCCGGCCGGCATCGCCGGCGGTCTGACCGAGCTCGCCTGGGTCGGGGCGCACGCCCTGATCTACCCGCTGGGCGCCCGCATGGAGCGGCTGCGCACCGACCCGGGCACGCGGACCGGCGACCTGCCCCCCACGGTCCGGGCCCTCTACGCCGTCGACCCGCTCGCGGCCCGCACGCCGGTCCTGCTCGTCCACGGGCTGATCGACAACCGCTCCGTCTTCGCCGTCATGCGGCGGAGCCTGCGCAGGCGCGGGTTCGCCTCCGTCTGCTCCTGGAACTACAGCCCCCTCCTCACCGACGTGGCGCGCGGCGCCGCCGAGCTCGGCCAGCACATCGAGCGGATCTGCGAGCAGACCGGTCACGACCGGGTGCACGTCGTGGGGCACAGCCTCGGTGGCCTCATCGCGCGGTACCACGTGCAGCGGCAGGGCGGTGACCGGCGGGTCGGCACGCTCGTGACGCTGGGCACACCGCACCGGGGCTCGCTCCTCGCCCACATCGGGCCCACGCCGCTCATGCGCCAGCTGCGCCCCGGGTCACCGGTGCTGGAGGAGCTCGAGGAGCCCGCGCCGCACTGCCGGACGCGCATCACCGCGGTCTACAGCGATCTGGACCAGGTGGTGCTGCCCACGCGCTCCGGCCGCTGCGACCACCCCGATCTCGGCGCGCGCAACGTGCTGTTCCGGGGCATCGGGCACATGTCGCTGCCGATCCACCGGGGGGTGCTCGACGAGGTGGCCACGACCCTCGTCGGTGCCCGCGACCCCGGCACCGCCGGCGCACCCTTCGCCGCCGTCGCCTGACCGACCAGGCGCGGCCCCGGAGCCGTGTCGACTCGTCGACGTGACGACACGTGCACGTCGCGACACGCAGCGTCCGGTGCTTGGTCGGGCCATGACGGATCGTTACGGTCCGATCACGGCGCCGGGACGACCGGCGGACCCCCTCGGGCGTCCTCGCCGTCGTCGCTCCCCCGACGGACGCCCTCCGGGCGCTCGCCGGGCAGGTCGTCCGGGAAGGTCCACCGTGACTCGCAGCAGTGCCCAGGTGCTGGAGGGACCGCCGTCCGACGTCGTCGTGGTGCCCCGGCCCCGCGCCGCAGCAGAGGGTCCGGTCCGCACGCCCCTCCTGACGCCCGCCCTCGCCGCCGCCGAGGCCGAGGTCCTCGACGAGCCCCGCGCGCGGCGCCGCCTGCCCCACCCGCCGGGCCGCCGCGCCCCCCTCTGGCTCGCGGCGCTGGTCGCCGGGGCCGTGCTCGCCGGCATCCCGGCCGTGACCGGCGACCGCGGGAACGTCTCCGCCTCCGCCTCGGACTACGGGCTCGGCGTCAGCACCGAGGTGAGCTTCGCCGGCGGCCTGGAGGGCGCCGACGCCCGCCGCGGCATCACCGAGGCCGAGGCCCAGGCGCGGCTCGGCGAGCTCGCCGCCTCGCGCGCCGCCCGGCAGCCCAAGATCGTCGCCCCGACGCAGGGCACGCTGACCACCTGCTTCTGCCGGCGCTGGGGGACCATGCACTACGGCCTCGACCTGGCCGCGCCGCTGGGCATCCCCATCGTCACCGCCACCGACGGCGTCGTCGTGCGGGCCGGCCGCGCCTCGGGCTACGGCAACGCCGTCTACATCCAGGACGCCGACGGCAACGTGCACATCTACGGGCACATGCGCTACTACAACGTCTCGGCCGGGGACCTCGTCACCGCCGGCGACCAGATCGCCAAGATCGGCAACGAGGGCCAGTCCACCGGCCCGCACCTGCACTACGAGATCCACCGCGGCGGGATGGACGGCCGCCCGATCGACCCCCGGGCCTGGCTGGCCGAGCGCGGGGCCTTCGTCTGATCTGTCGGCCTCCGGCCGACACCGCGGCCAGGTGCGGTCCCCCTGCTGAGCCGAGCCGTTCCCAGCCGTTCGTCGGGAGACCCTCCGGGTCCATGACACCGTCGTCCTCCGGACGACACCGCGACCAGGTGCCGACCCCTGACTGACGGAGCCGCTTCGTCCTTCGGTCGCGGAGGCCTCCGGCCCCCACTCCTCAGGACAGAGCTGACCCCCTACAACTTCACGAGGGGGGCGTAGCGGAGGACGAGGCGCTTGGTGCCGCCGGAGCCGAAGTCGACCGTGGCCTGCGCCTTGTCGGCCACGCCGGTCACCTCGACCACGGTGCCGAGACCGAAGGCGTCGTGGCTCACCCGGTCACCGACCTCCACCGAGACGATCTGCCGGTTGCCCACGCCGCCGCGCAGGCCGCCGGTGGACAGCCCCGTCGCCGCCACCCGCGTCTGCGCCGACCGGTAACCGGTCGAGGGCGCGGGCACCGGGTCGGTCCGCTCCCAGTGGATGGTCTCGGCCGGGATCTCGTCGAGGAACCGCGACGGCGGGTTGTAGGCCGGCTGCCCCCAGCTGGTGCGCACCGTCGCCCGGGAGATGAAGAGCCGCTGGCGCGCCCGGGTGATGCCCACGTAGGCCAGCCGGCGCTCCTCCTCCAGCTCGCGCGGGTCCCCCAGCGCGCGCAGGTGCGGGAAGACGCCGTCCTCCATGCCCGTGAGGAAGACGACCGGGAACTCCAGCCCCTTGGCGGTGTGCAGCGTCATCAGCGTCACCACGCCGGCGTCGTCGCCGGACACCGGGATCTGGTCGGCGTCGGCGACCAGCGAGACCTGCTCCAGGAAGTCGGTGACCGAGCCGCCGGGGTTGGCCGCCTCGAACTCGGCGGCCACCGAGATGAGCTCGTTGAGGTTGTCGACCCGGCCCTCGTCCTGGGGGTCGGTGCTGGCCTGCAGCTCGGCGAGGTAGCCGGTGCGGTCGAGGATGCTCTCCAGCAGCGCCGCCGGGCCCGAGCCGGTCTCGACCAGCTGCTCGAACTCCTCCAGCAGCGCGACGAACTCCTGCACCGCCTTGAGGGAGCGGGTCGCGAGCGCGCCGATCTCCGAGCACCGCCGCAGCGCCGAGCCGAAGGCGATCCGCTCCCGGTCGGCGAAGGACTCGATGCACGACTCCGCCTTGTCGCCGATGCCGCGCTTGGGCACGTTGATGATGCGGCGCAGGCTCACGACGTCCGCCGGGTTGGCCACCAGCTTCAGGTAGGCCAGCGCGTCGCGGACCTCCTTGCGCTCGTAGAACCGCACCCCGCCGACGACCTTGTAGGGCATGCCGACGCGGATGAAGACCTCTTCGAACACGCGGGAGGCGTTGTTCGTCCGGTAGAAGACCGCGATGTCGGCGGGCCGGACCGCGCCCTCGTCGACCAGGGCGTCGATCTGCTCGGCGACCCAGGCGGCCTCGTCGTGCTCGTTGTCGGCGACGTAGCCCTCGATCAGCTCGCCGTCGCCCGAGTCGGTCCACAGGTTCTTGGGCCGCCGGCCGGTGTTCTTGGCGATGACGGTGTTCGCGGCCTTGAGGATGCGCTGGGTGGAGCGGTAGTTCTGCTCCAGCAGGATCGTCGTGGCCTGCGGGTAGTCGCGCTCGAACTCGTCGATGTTGCGGATGGTCGCGCCGCGGAAGGCGTAGATGGACTGGTCGGCGTCCCCGACCACGCAGAGCTCGGCCTGCGGGACGGGGCCCTCCCCCGTCCCGGTCAGCTCGCGCACCAGCATGTACTGGGCGTGGTTGGTGTCCTGGTACTCGTCGACCAGCACGTGCCGGAACCGGCGGCGGTAGTGCTCGGCCACGTCGGGGAAGGCCTGCAGCAGGTGGACCGTCGTCATGATCAGGTCGTCGAAGTCCATGGCGTGCGCCTCGCGCAGCCGCCGCTGGTAGAGCGTGTACGCCTCCTTGAGCACCTTCTCCGGCGCCGTCTGGGGGCTGAACGACTCCTCGTCGACGAGCTCGTTCTTGAGGTTGGACACCTGGTTGGACAGGCTCCGGCCGGGATAGCGCTTGGCGTCCAGGTCGAGGTCGCGGGCGACCATCGTCATCAGCCGGATCGAGTCGCCCTGGTCGTAGATCGTGAACGACGACTTCATGCCGAGCTTGCCGGCCTCGGCGCGCAGGATGCGCACGCACATCGAGTGGAAGGTCGACACCCACATCGACCGCGCCCGCGGACCCACCAGCGCGGCGACCCGCTCCTTCATCTCGCCCGCGGCCTTGTTGGTGAAGGTGATCGCCAGGATCTCCCCCGGCTGCACCCCGCGGGCGCCCAGGAGGTAGGCGATCCGGTGCGTGAGCACGCGCGTCTTGCCCGAACCGGCGCCGGCGACGATGAGCAGCGGGCTGCCCTCGTGGACGACGGCGTCGCGCTGCGGGCCGTTGAGGCCCGCGAGCATCCGGTCCAGCTCCCGCCCGAGCGAGCCGGGAGCGGAGCGCTGCAGGGCGGCGGTGCCGGGGAGGGACTGCTGGAGGCTGCTGCTCATGAACACAGCTCCGCTAGGGAACCGGAAGCTCGGGAAGCGCTCATCCGTGCCACTGTAAGCCGGACGGGTGACGGTCCCCGTGGGCCCGGGACCGCCCGCACCACCCGCCCCACGCCCCGGCGCGGTGCGCACCCCGGCGGTGCTGTGGCACACTCGGCCCGTGCTCGCCACCGTCAGCTTTTTCTACGGCCACCGGGATCCGGTGTCCGTCACCGCTGGCTGAGCACACGCCGCAACAGACGCCCCGGGCCCGAGGAGCCCGGGGCGTTTCTCGTTCTCGGACCTCCCGGCCCCCACACCACCGAGGAACCCGATGAGCACCCCCACCGCCACCCCCGTCGCGGGCCCGGCCGCCCCCGCGGACCCCGCCGACCGCATCGGCACGCTCCGCGGCGCGATCGACGCCTGCGACGCCGAGATCATCGAGCTCGTCCGGCGCCGGCTGGAGATCAGCCAGGAGATCGGTGCGCTCCGCGCCGCCTCCGGCGGGACCCGGCTCTCGCTCTCCCGCGAGCAGCAGGTGCTCTCGCGCTTCCGCACCGCGCTCGGCCCGGACGGCGCCGCCCTGGGCATGGTGCTGCTCCGCCAGGGGCGCGGCCGCCTGTAGCGCCGGGACGGCGGCTCAGGGGCCGCTGCGCCAGACCTGCGAGTCCTCGTCGCCCATCGCGGCCACCTCGAACACCCGGCCGGGGCGGGCCTCGTTCGCCTCGTCGGCCAGCTCCATGCCGAGCACGAGGGCCGCGTCGAGGTCCTCGGCCTGGCACTCGGTGGCCACGCGGAGCACCGCGCGGTCGGGCTCCCGCCACAGCCGCAGCTCGGGGTCCTCGGGCCGCAGCACCGCGCGGAGGGCGTCGATCGCGGCGTCGTCCAGGGGCGCGGAGGACCGGAGCGCGACGGTGAGCGTGTAGCCGGGCACCCCCCGAGTCTGCGGGAGCGGCGCCCGGGCTCCGCGCCCGGCCCACCTAGGCTCGCCGCGTGACCCTCCCCCAGCCGAAGCCCGCCGAGCACGTCGAGCGCGCTCTCTGCGTCCTGGCCCACCCCGACGACGTCGACTTCGGCAGCGCCGGCACCGTGGCGACCTGGACGGCGGCCGGCACCGAGGTGACCTACCTGATCGTCACCGACGGCGACGCGGGCGGGTTCGACGACACCCCGCGCGAGCAGATGGGCCCGCTGCGCCGGGCCGAGCAGGTGGCGGCGGCCAAGGAGGTCGGCGTCACCGACGTCCGATTCCTCGGCTACCCCGACGGCCGGCTGGAGCTCACGCTCGACCTGCGCCGCGACATCACCCGGGTCATCCGGCAGGTGCGTCCGCAGCGGGTGCTGACCAGCTCCCCCGAGCGGTTCTGGGAGCGGATCGGCGCGAGCCACCCCGACCACATGACCGTCGGGGAGTCGACGCTGCGCGCGGTCTACCCCGATGCGCGCAACCCCTTCGCCTTCCCCGAACTGCTGGCCGACGAGGGGCTCGACGCCTGGACCGTCGCCGAGGTCTGGCTGGGCGCCAGCCCGCGCGCCGACCACGCCGTCGACGTCACCGACGTCGTCGACCGCAAGCTCGCCGCGCTGCGCCGGCACGTCACGCAGGTGAGCCACGTCGAGGACCTCGACGACTTCCTCACCGGCTGGATGCGGCAGACCGCGCAGCGGCTGGGCCTGCCGGCGGGCCGCCTCGCCGAGGCCTTCCACGTCGTCCACACCGCCTGACCCCGGGACGAAACGGGACCGCAACACCGGGCCCCGCCGGCGCCACGCGGACGCAACACCGGGCCCGTACAACTCCCCCGACGGCCACCCACGGCACCGGGAGAGCACATGACCACCTCGCCTGACCACACCCACCCCGACCCGCAGGAGGCGGCCGAGCGCCTCGAACGGGGGCTGGGCCGCCGCGGCTTCGTGCAGGCCGCCCTGGCGACCGGGGCGCTGCTCGCCGCGGGCGCGGCGACGGCCGGGCCGGCGGGCGCCGCCCCCGCACCGCGGACCCGCCTGCCGCGCGAGGTGCTCCAGCCGGGCAAGGGCCCGATCGACGGGCAGGTCTACCTGCCCTCCCTGCCCGACCAGGTCCGCTGGGGCTACCTGCCGCGCACCACCGACGCCCCGGTGGCCCACGTCCGCTCGGGCGGCACGATCACCATCGACACCGTCAGCCACGAGGGGATCCTCGAGGACCAGGGGCGCGACCCCGTCGCCTGGTTCGGCAGCAAGGGCGTGCCCCGTGAGCAGGTGCTGGACGACGCCGTCGCCATCGCCGCGGAGTACGCCCGGCACCCGCGGGACTTCGACGCCGACGGGCCGCACGTGGTCACCGGCCCGGTGCACGTCGAGGGCGCCCGCCCCGGCGACGTGCTCAAGATCGAGCCGCTGACCGCGCTGCCGCGGGTGCCCTACGGCGTCGTCTCCAGCCGGCACGGCAAGGGCGCGCTGTCGGCCGCGTTCGCCGCCGCTCCCGGCGACCTCACCGCCGGCGAGGTCATGCCGACCACCCCCGACGGGCGCAGCACCGGGAACCCGCTGCAGTACGGCAACGTCTCGATCTTCACGCCGCTGGCGGTCCGCGGCGGCGCGGTGCGGGCGTCGCTGCCCCGCGGCCCGAAGGGCTCGGTCTCCTGGCCGGTCGACCCCTTCGCCGGGCTCATGGCGGTGGCGACGGTCGGCGACGCGGCGGCCCTCAACGACCCCCTGGTCAACTCCATCCCGCCCACTGTCGGCGGCGGCAACATCGACGTGAACCTGCTGGGCGTCGGCTCGGCGTTCTACGTCCCCGTCGTCGCGCCCGGCGCGCTCTTCTCCGTCGGCGACCCGCACATGTCGATGGGCAGCGGCGAGGTCGCGCTCACCGCGCTGGAGGGCTCGCTGCGCCTCACCTTCCGGCTCACCGTCTGCCGCCCGGGCACCTCCGACGCCCCGTCGGTCGCGTTCCGCTACCCCTTCGGGGAGACGCCGGAGTCCTGGCTGCCGATCGGCCTCTCCGACCCGGACGGCGCCCGGTTCGGGCAGGGCAGCGACCTCGACGTCGCCAACCGGCGGGCGGTGGTGCACGCGCTGGACTTCCTGCAGGACGACCTCGGGATGGACCGCGCCGTCGCCTACGCCTACCTGTCGGCCGCGGTCGACTTCGAGGTCTCGCAGGTCGTCGACCGCACCGTCGGCGTGCACGCGGTCATCCCCAAGAGCCACTTCCGCTGACGGGCGGACCACCGGCCGGCCCCCGCCGATGAGTTCCGGCCGGCCCGGTGGTCTCCTCCCCGTGAGCGGCGCGAGGACTGATCGGGACCGGGCGGAGCGCGTGGTGGATGCGGTGGCCGGGGCGGTCGCCGATGGTCAGGTGCCCGGCGCCGCCTGGTGGGTGGGCCGGCACGGGGAGATGGTCTCCCGCGGTGCGGCCGGGGTCCACGTCCCGGGTGCGGACGACGCGGTGCGGCCGGACAGCGTCTTCCGCCTCTCCTCCACCACCAAGCCGGTCGTCGCGGCGGCCGCGATGACGCTGGTCGACGACGGGACCCTGGCCCTCGACGAGCCGGTCGACGCCCTGCTGCCCGAACTGGCCGAGCGGCAGGTCCTGCGGGACCCCTCCGACGCGAGCGCCGGCACGGTGCCGGCGGCCCGGCCGATCACCGTCCGCGACGTCCTCACCTCCCGCCTCGGCCTGGGCCTGGACTTCGCCGCCCCGTGGCCGACGCCGACGGTGGCCGCGCTGGCCGCCGCCGGGCTGCCCGTCGGCCCGCCGGCGCCGCAGCGCGCCCCGGAGCCCGACGAGTGGATGCGGGTGGTCGGCAGCGTCCCGCTGGCGCACCAGCCGGGCACCCGCTGGCTCTACCACGTGGGCGCGAGCGTGCTCGGCGTCCTCGTCGCCCGCGCCGCCGGGAAGCCGCTGCCCGAGGTCCTCGCCGACCGCCTCCTCGACCCGCTGGGCATGCGCAGCACCGGGTTCGGCGTGCCCCCGGCCGCGCGGGACCGGCTGGGGCCGCACTGGACGCCGCCCGGGCCCGACGGCGGCCGCGAGGTCTACGACCCGGCGGAGGGCCAGTGGGCCTCCCCGCCCGCGTTCCCCGACGGCGGGGACGGGCTGGTGTCCACCGTCGACGACCTCGCCGCGCTCGCCCGGGCGCTGGGCGACGGCGGGCGGTGCGGGGAAGACGCACGGGTGCTCAGCGAGGCAGCGGTGCGGGACATGACCACCGAGCAGGTGGGCCCGGTCGACGACGAGGGCGGGGGGTGGGGGCTGGGCGTCGGCGTCCGCCGCACCGACGAGCCCGGGGGCCGGCACGCCGGCTCCTACGGCTGGGACGGCGGCCTGGGCAGCTCCTGGTGGAGCGACCCGGTCACCGGCGTGACGGCGGTGCTGCTCACCAACCAGATGTGGGCCTCGCCGCAGCCGCCCCCGCTGTTCGGTGCCTTCCGGGCCGCGGCGTTCGGCACCTAGAGCAACCGGTTGGTCGCCGCCCAGCGGGTGAGCTCGTTGCGGTTGGAGAGCTGCAGCTTGCGCAGCACGTTGGAGGCGTGGGACTCCACCGTCTTCACCGAGATGAACAGCCGGGACCCGATCTCCCGGTAGGTGTAGCCGCGGGCCAGCAGCTGCATCACCTCCCGCTCCCGGGCGCTCAGCAGGTCCAGGCCGGGGTCCGTCGCCTCCGCCGCCGGCTCCGGTGCGGCGGCGCCACCGGCGGCGAAGGCATCGAGCACGAAGCCGGCCAGCCGGGGGCTGAAGACGACGTCGCCGTCGGCCACCCGGCGGACGGCGTCGAGCAGGTCGGGCCCCGAGATCGTCTTCGTGACGTAGCCCCGCGCCCCGGCCCGGATCACGGCGATGACGTCCTCCGCGGCGTCGGACACCGAGAGGGCCAGCCACTTCACCTCGGGCAGCTCACCGCGGAGGGTCTCCAGGACCGCGCGGCCGCCTCCGCCGGGCATGTGGACGTCGAGCAGCACGACGTCGGGTCGGGTGGTGCGGATCCCCTCGACCGCGGTGGCGACGTCGGCGGCCTCACCCACGACGGCCACCTCCCCGCCCAGCTCGGCGCGCACGCCGGTGCGCACCATCGCGTGGTCGTCCACCACGAAGACCCGTGGGGTACTGCTCTGCTGCTCGACCGGCGTCACGCGCTCCTCCTCGGCAGGACCAGCTCGACCTCGGTCCCCTCACCCGGCGTCGACCGGACCAGGGCCGAGCCTCCCAGCCGCGCCAGCCGGCCGTGCACCGAGTCCCGCAGCCCCCGGCGGTCGTCCGGCACCGTGCCCGGGTCGAAACCCTTGCCGCGGTCCCGGACGAAGACCGACACCTGGTCGGCGGTCACCTCGGTGTACAGGTCCGCCGACGGCTCGCCGGAGTGCTTGGCCGCGTTGACCAGCGCCTCACGGGTCGCGGCGCCGAGGGCGGCGAGCTCCTCGTCGACCGGGGCGTCACCGACGACGACGGGGTCGACGGTCAACGCGTGGTCGGCCTCCACCTCGGCGACCATGCCGGCCACCAGCCCGGCCCACGTGCCGCCCTCGCGGACCGCGGCGGGGTCGTACAGCCAGGCCCGGAGCTCCCGCTCCTGGCTGCGGGCCAGCCGGCTCACCGCCTGCGGCTCCTCGGCGTTGCGCTGGATCAGGGCGAGCGTCTGCAGCACCGAGTCGTGCAGGTGCGCGGCGACGGCCGCCCGCTCCTCCGACCGGATGCGGGCGGCGCGTTCCTCGGCGCGGGAGTCGAGCAGCCGCCGCCAGAGTGGGGCGGTGGCCAGGACGACCCCGGTGAGGATGAGCAGGGTGGCGGCGAACCCGTTGCGTGCGTTGGCCAGCTGGCCGGTGGTGGCGAGCAGGAGGAACAACCCGACGCCGAGGACGGCGACCCCACCGGCCAGGGCCCAGCGCACGCCGGCGACGGCGAGCGTCCGGTCGGTGTCCAGCTGCCGCCAGATCACGGTGAGCCCACCGCCCAGCAGGATCAGCGGCAGCACGACGTCGGAGCTCGTCCACTGGCTGAGCTGGCCGAGCAGGCTGACGGCGATCAGGCCGAGCACGACCAGCGCGATCCACTGCCGGGCACCGGCCGGGCGCCAGCCCTCGGTCACCGCGGTCGGCTCCCCGGGGGCGGCCACCGGCATCGTGAGCCACAGCAGCGCGTAGGCGATGATCCCGAGCCCCGTCGTCGCCAGCAGCACGAACGCCACCCGCACGACCAGCGGGTCCTGGCGCAGGTGGGCGGCGGTGCCGGCCGCGACGCCGGCGACGAGGCGCCCCTCGCGCGGACGCGCCAGGGGCGGGCGCGGCGGGAGGCGCAGGTCGGTGGTCACGCTACCGATCGTCGCACCGGCGGCCCGCCCGCCGACACCGGTGATCACCCCGGAAAGGGAACCAGGGTCGGTTCCGGGGGTTCCCTGATGGTCACCGGCCCCGCCGGTCGGCACGCTTGCTGCCATGACCTCCGCACCCCCTCCCGCTCCCCCCGCGGTGGAGCCGCCCCCGTGGTCGCCCCCGCCCGACCGCGCCCCGTTGCGCCGCAGCCGCAGCGACAAGGTGATCGGCGGCGTCAGCGGCGGCCTCGCCGAGTACAGCGGCGTCGACGCGCTCCTGTGGCGGGTCGGCTTCGTCGCCCTCGCCCTCGCCGGCGGCACCGGCGTCCTGGTGTACCTGCTGCTGTGGCTGCTCATGCCGGTCGCGGCGGACGGCACCCCGTCGGCGCCCGGGCGCCCGTTCCTGCCGTCACGGGCCCGGGGGCCCGTGGCCCCGCGGTCGCCGGTCCCGGGCATCACCATCGCCGGGCTGCTGATCCTGATGGGGCTGCTGGCCCTGCTGTCCCGGCTCACCGGCTGGGACCCCGGGCCGGCCGCCTTCCTCGGCACGGCGCTGCTCGTCGTCGGCGCCGGCCTGGTCGTCGCCGCCGTCACCGGTGGCCGCACCGCCCGCGGTGGGCTGATCACCCTCGGGGTGCTCCTGTCCCTGGCGCTGATGATCGCCACGACCACGCCCTCCGGTGGGGACGGCGTCGGCGACCGGACGTACCGTCCCCAGACCGCCGCCGACGTCCGGGAGGTCTACAGCGGGGGCATCGGCGACCTGACCGTCGACCTCTCCGACGTGCCCCTCGACGACCTCGACGAGGCCCTCGAGGTGCGGGTCGAGCACGGCATAGGGAACGTCGAGGTGATCGTCCCCCGCTCGGCCGACGTGCGGGTCTCCGCGGACCACGGCGTGGGCGAGGTCGACGTCTTCGGCTCCACCACGTCCGGGAGCGGCTACGTCGCCGGCCTCGGCACCGCCGACTGGACCGACGACGGCGAGGCCGAGATCGAACTCGAGATCCACAGCGGTATCGGACAGGTGGAGGTGTCCCGTGGCTGACTACAGCGAGTTCCCGACCACGCCGACGGCGTGGCAGGAGCAGCAGTGGCAGATGGTCCGTCCCCTGGAGACCGAGGACCAGCCCGCCCCGGAGCCACGGCGCAGGGTCGACCTGGTCGCCCTCGTCCCGGGTGTCCTCTTCATCCTGCTGGCGCTGTCGGCGCTGGTCGGCGTCGACCTGCCCTTCAGCCTCTTCGAGGACGGCACTCTCCTCTGGCTCCTCCTCGTCGGGGCAGGCGTGGCCCTGCTGGTGCGGGAGCTCCGCAGACCGCGCCGCCGGGGCTGACCGGCAGGAGGGACGGAGGGCGAGGGCCCGGGAGCGACCGCTCCCGGGCCCTCGCCGCGTCCTGCGGTCACCCCGTCGCGTAGATGAGCCCGACCGTGGCCAGGTAGATGAGCGGGATCACGAAGCCCTCGAAGCCGATGCCCTTGCGGTCGCGCACGACCAGCCCGCCGGCGAGCACGGCCGTCATGAGCATGGTGCCCCCGAGGAGGACGAGGCTCGGGTCGCCGGCGTCCCGGTAGACCGGGCCTTCCAGGTAGAAGACGTCGGCCATGCCGATCATCAGGGTGTCGAAGGTGTTGCCACCGATGATGTTGCCGACGCCGAGGGTCGGGATGCCCATCCGCACGGCGGTCACGAGCACGACCAGCTCGGGCAGCGACGTGATCGCCGTGGTGAAGGTGAAGCCGACCAGGGTGCTGGGCAGCCCGGTCGTCGCGATGACGCCGAGGCCGGCCTGACCGATGACCCATCCGGCGACCCCGACGACGAGGCCGAGGGCCGCCAGCTGCAGCCAGAGCGCGCTCATCCGGGCGTGGCTCGCCTCCGGCCCGTCGCCCTCCTTCTCGGTCGCCGATGTGAGCACGGGCTCCCACATCGGTGACTTCTGCAGGCGCCGGAGGAGGTGGAGCCCGTACCCGTACACGACCGGGATGAGCAGCGTGATCGGGTGGATCCACCCCAGCCGCAGAGCCGGTGTGGCGTAGGCGACGACCGGGACGGCCAGCAGCGCCACCAGGATCAGGGCCTGCAGCAGGTTCTCCAGCGAGGCCGCGGCGTGCTCCAGGTTGGCCCGGCGGTAGATCAGGTCGGCGATGGCCAGCCAGACCGTCTGCACCGCCACGCCGCCGACCGGGTTCGCGAGCCCGAACCCCGGATCACCCTCCAGGGAGCCGGTCACGGTGGTCACGATGCCGGGCAGCGACGTGACCGCACCGAGGAGCAGGGCACCCCCGAGGGCGTCGCCCATGCCGGTGCGCTCGGCCAGCGAGTCGGCCACGCGGGTCAGTCGCACCCCGGCCAGGACGATGACCACGCCCATCCCGACCAGGGCGAGCACGCTCGGCACGAGTGGCCACGTCGCGGTCACTCGCGCCTCCGTCCTCCAGCGATCTTGTGGAGGCCTAGAAAATCACGAGGTCCGCGCGGCGGCGACCTGGCGTGCTGGTACGGCCCTCCTGCAGGGGCCCGGCGCGAGCGTCAGCGAGGGTCGGGGGGCAGGAGGGTCCTCATTCCCACTCGATGGTGCCCGGCGGCTTGCTGGTCACGTCGAGGGTGACCCGGTTGATCTCCGCCACCTCGTTGGTGATCCGGGTGGAGATCCTCGCCAGCACGTCGTAGGGCAGGCGGGTCCAGTCGGCGGTCATCGCATCCTCGCTGGACACCGGGCGCAGCACGACCGGGTGGCCGTAGGTGCGCCCGTCCCCCTGCACGCCGACCGAGCGGACGTCGGCCAGCAAGACGACGGGGCACTGCCAGATCTCGTCGTCCAGCTTCGCCGCGGAGAGCTCCTCGCGGGCGATGGCGTCGGCCTTGCGCAGCACGTCGAGCCGTTCGCGGGTGACCTCCCCGACGATGCGGATGCCGAGCCCCGGGCCCGGGAACGGCTGGCGCTGCACGAGCCGGTCGGGCAGGCCGAGCTGCCGGCCGACCTCGCGCACCTCGTCCTTGAACAGCGTGCGCAGCGGCTCGACGAGGGTGAAGGTGAGGTCCTCGGGCAGCCCGCCGACGTTGTGGTGGCTCTTGATGTTCGCCGTCCCGCTGCCGCCGCCGGACTCGACGACGTCGGGGTACAGCGTGCCCTGCACGAGGAAGTCGACGGTCTCGCCGTGCGCCTGGGCGTCGGCGACGACGTCGGTGGCCGCCTGCTCGAACACCCGGATGAACTCGCGGCCGATGACCTTCCGTTTCTCCTCCGGGTCGCTGACCCCGGCGAGCGCGGCGAGGAACTGGTCGCTCGCGTCCACGACCCGCAGGTCCGCGCCGGTGGTGGCGGCGAAGTCCCGCTCGATCTGCTCGGTCTCGCCGGCCCGCATCAGGCCGTGGTCGACGTAGACGCAGGTGAGCTTGTCGCCGATCGCCCGCTGCACCAGCGCCGCGGCGACGGCGGAGTCGACCCCGCCCGAGAGCGCGCACAGCGCCCGACGGTCGCCGATCCGCTCGCGGATCGCGGCGACCTGCTCGTCGACGACGTTGCTCATCGTCCAGGTCGGCTGGAGCCCGGCGATGTCGAAGAGGAAGTGCTCGAGCACCGTCTGGCCGTGGGCGGTGTGCCGCACCTCGGGGTGGAACTGGACCCCGGCGAGCCGTCGGTCGACGTCCTCGAAGGCGGCGACGGGCGCACCGGTCGACGTCGCCGTCACGGTGAAGCCGGGCGGGGCTGCGCTGACGGCGTCGCCGTGGCTCATCCAGACGTTCTGCTCGACCGGGAGGTCCCCGAACAGCCGCGCCTGCGTGGTGACCGTCAGCGGGGTGCCGCCGTACTCGCGGTCGCCGGTGCGGGAGACGGTGCCGCCCAGGGAGGCGGCCATCGCCTGGAAGCCGTAGCAGATGCCGAACGCCGGGACGCCGGACTCGAACAGCGTCGGGTCCACCTGCGGGGCCTCGGGCGCGTACACGCTCGACGGGCCCCCGGAGAGCACGATCGCGGCCGGCTTGCGAGCCACGATCTCCTCGGCCGGCACCTCCGAGGAGACGATCTCGGAGTAGACGCCGGCCTCGCGGATGCGCCGGGCGATGAGCTGCGCGTACTGGGCGCCGAAGTCGACGACGAGGACGGTCGGGAACTCCACGCTCAGCCGCCGATGACCAGGTCGACCCGCTGGAACTCCTTGAGGTCGGAGTACCCGGTCTTGGCCATGGTGCGGGCCAGCGCACCGAACAGGTTGGTGCGGCCGTCGGCGTCCCGGGCCTCGCCGAGGAGCACGTCGGCCAGGGAGCCGGCCGGCTCGATCCGCGCGGAGGTGCCGCCGCGCGGCAGCCGCGGGTGCGCCGCCACCGAGTCCCACCACACCCCGCCACCGGGCGCCTCCGCCGCAGCGCGCAGCGGCTCCCCGAGCTGGACGGCGTCGGCGCCGCAGGCCAGCGCCCGGGCGATCGCGCCGCTGGTCTCGATCCGGCCGTTGGCGATGACGTGGACGTACCGGCCGCCGGTCTCGTCCAGGTAGTCGCGGCGGGCCGCGGCGGCGTCGGCGATCGCGCTGGCCAGCGGCACGCGGATGCCCATGACGTCGTCGGTGGTCGAGTAGGTGTCGGCGCCGACCCCGACGATCACGCCGGCCGCGCCGGTGCGCATGAGGTGCAGGGCGGTCGTGTAGTTCGCCGCACCCCCCACGATCACGGGGACGTCGAGGTCGGCGATGAACTCCTTCAGGTTGAGCGCGTCGCCCTGGCTGGTGACGTGCTCGGCCGAGACGATCGTGCCCTGGATGACCAGCATGTCCACCCCGGCCGAGAGCGCCGCGGGCGCGAGCTGCTCGGTGTGCTGGGGCGAGATCCGGATCGCCGTGGTCACCCCGGCGTCGCCGATCTCCTTGATGCGCGCGGTGATCAGGTCGGTCTTCACCGGCTCGGCGTAGACCTCCTGCAGCAGGGCCACCGGCGGGGCTCCGGCCGCGGCCGCCTCGGCGATCCGGCGGTACACCTCCGCCGGGTCGTCGTAGCGGGCCCACAGGCCCTCACCGTTGAGCACCCCGAGGCCACCGGCCTGGCCGGCGGCGATCGCCGTCGCCGGGCTCATGACGGCGTCGCTGGGGCTGGTGACCAGCGGGATCTCGAACCGGAAGGCGTCGATCTGCCAGGCGGTCGAGACGTCGTCGACGTCGCGGGTGCGGCGGGACGGGACGATGGAGACCTCATCCAGGTCGTAGCCCCGGCGGGCGAAGCGGTTGAGGCCGATCTCGACGGTGTCGCGCACGTTCACGGTTCAGCGGCCTCGGTAGTTGGGTGCTTCGACGGTCATCTGGATGTCGTGGGGGTGGCTCTCCACGAGCCCCGCGGAGGTGATGCGGGTGAGCTGACCGCGCTCCTTGAGCTCGGCGACGGTGCCGGCCCCGGCGTAGCCCATGGAGGCGCGCAGGCCGCCGACGAGCTGGTGGGCCACGCCCGACAGCGCGCCGCGGTAGGGCACCTGCCCCTCGATGCCCTCGGGCACGAGCTTGTCGTCGGAGAGGACGTCGTCGGCGAAGTACCGGTCGCGGCTGAACGACTGGTTGCCCCGCTTCTGCATGGCGCCCAGCGAGCCCATGCCGCGGTAGGTCTTGTACTGCTTGCCGTTCATGAAGACCAGCTCGCCCGGGGCCTCCTCGACGCCGGCGAACAGGCCACCGATCATCACGGTGTCCGCGCCGGCGACCAGCGCCTTGGCGATGTCGCCGGAGTACTGCAGGCCGCCGTCGGCGATGACCGGGACGCCCGCCGGCCCGGCCGCCAGCCAGGCCTCGTAGATGGCGCTGATCTGCGGGACGCCGACGCCCGCGACCACGCGGGTGGTGCAGATGGAGCCGGGGCCGACGCCGACCTTGACCGCGTCCACGCCCGCGTCCACGAGGGCCTGCGCGCCGGCGCGGGTCGCGACGTTGCCGCCGACGACCTCCACGCCCTGGCCCGCCCCGGCGGCGCCGCCGCCGAAGTCCTTCTTCACCCGCGCGACCATCTCCAGCACCGCCCGCTGGTGGCCGTGCGCGGTGTCGACGACGAGCACGTCGACCCCGGCGTCGACCAGCAGCCCGGCGCGCTTGTAGGCGTCCTCGCCGACGCCGAGCGCCGCGCCGACGACCAGGCGCCCGTCGGCGTCCTTGGTGGAGAGCGGGAACTGGTCGCGCTTGACGAAGTCCTTCACGGTGATCAGCCCGCGGAGCCGGCCGGCGTCGTCGACCAGCGGCAGCTTCTCGATCTTGTGCTGGGAGAGCAGGCCGAGCGCGGTCTCCGGGTCGACGCCCACCGGGGCGGTGACCAGCGGCATCGGCGTCATGACGTCGCGCACCAGCCGGTTCATGTCCGTCTCGAACCGCATGTCGCGGTTGGTGACGATGCCGACCAGGACGCCCTCGGCGTCGACGACCGGAGCCCCGGAGATGCGGTAGCGCGCCGAGAGGGCGTCCACCTCGGCGAGGGTGTTCTCGGGCGAGCAGGTGACCGGGTTGGTGACCATGCCGGCCTCCGACCGCTTGACCAGGTCGGCCTGGCCGGCCTGCTCCTCGGCGGAGAGGTTGCGGTGCAGCACCCCCATGCCGCCGACGCGGGCCATGGCGATCGCCATGCGCGCCTCGGTCACGGTGTCCATCGCGCTGGACAGCAGGGGCACCGCCAGGGTGATGCGCCGGGTCACCCGGCTGCTGGTGTCCACCTCGGCCGGGACGACGTCGGACGCCCCGGGCACCAGGAGGACGTCGTCGTAGGTGAGCCCGAGGCGGGCGAACTTCGCCGGCAGCTCGGGCACGGAGTCGGGCTGCATGTGCGCGGCCACCCTTCGGCGCGGATCGGGTCGGACACCGGTTCGACACACCTCGCGGGCGCGCGGGACCTGCTCTGATCGTAGGCGGCGGCGCGGAGGGGGCGTCGCTCCGCCTGCCCGGCGGCTACCGTGTGACCGTGTCTCCGTTCGACGACGCCTCCGGGCCCGACTTCGGCCCGGCCGACGGCCCCGCCCCTCCGCCCCTCACGATGGAGGAGCGCGCCGGGGTGCTCGACGACCTCGCCGAGCTCGAGGTCTTCCGCACGCTGCTCGAGCCGACCGGCATCAAGGGCATCGTGGTCGACTGCCCCGACTGCGAGGAGGAGCACCACGTCGACTGGGCGCTGATGCAGGCCAACCTGCGTCAGCTCCTCGACGAGGGCCAGACCGGCCGGCACGAGCCGCCGTTCGACCCGAACCCCGACGACTACGTCAGCTGGGACTACGCCAGCGGGTACGCCGACGGCGTCGCGGCGCTGGCGGAGCGGGACGAGCCCAGCGGCGGGCGCACCGGCCGCCACGCCCGGGACGACTGAGTCGATCGCGATCCTCCGGATCGCACCGCGGCCACGTGCCGTCCCCCTGCCGCTCTGAGCGCGCGTGCCGCGCCGATCCCCGACGCGGGTGGGAACGCGCCGAGGGCCGCCTCCCCGCTGGGGAGACGGCCCTCGGCGCGTGCGTCGGTCGGGTGACCGCTCAGGTCATGATGCCGCGGCGGAAGCCCGTCGCGACCGCCTCGGCGCGGTCCTTGGCGCCCAGCTTGCGGAACAGCCGCCGGGCGTGGGTCTTGATGGTGTCCTCGGACAGGTAGAGCTCCCGGCCGATCTGGGCGTTGCTCTTGCCCTGGCTCATCCCGGTGAGCACCTGCATCTCCCGCATGGACAGCGCCACGGCGGGGGTGGCGTCGCGGACGGTCGACCGCACGGTCGTGGGTGCCGAGCCGGCCAGCGGGGCGGCGCCGCTCCACGCGGGCGCCGGTGCGCTCACCTGCTGCGGGATCCGGCCGTCGGCGCGCAGCCCGAGCCGGGAGAGGCCCAGCCCCATCTCGATCGGGGTCGCGTCCCACCGCAGGTAGCCGCGGGCGCCGAAGGCCACGGCGGCCCGGACGCTGTCGGCGTCGTCGGGCGCACCGAGCACCAGGACCGGGAGACCCGGGTGCGTCCGGAGCGCCTGGGTGGCGGCGGAGAGCCCGGTGTCGATGGCGCGCTGGGTGCCGACCACCAGGACGTCGGGGGTGCGGGTGGCCAGGCGGGCCATGAGCGACTGCGCGTCACCGACCACCTCGACCCGGCCCACGAACGGCAGAGCGACCAGCCGTGAGGCGACGTCGTCACGGACCCGCCGTCGCTCGTCGTACACCCACACGGTCGCGCCGTGCACGGGTGCGCGCATCCTGTCGTCGATCACGCCGGCTCCTCGCTCCTCCCGGCCGCTCGGCGGCCGGGTCCCCCCACCGGTCGGGAAGGCACCCGACCGGGTGGCGCCGGGGTGGAGGGCCCACCGGGGGCCCTCCACCTCTGCGCCGGTCGGGCAGCCGGTCCGGGTGATCCCCCTCCCGGACGTCAGCACGACCTGGAGTCACACTGATCGACCCGCAGGCGGCGGAACAGACGCCCTCACCCCGGGGGGTGAGCGCCCGGGCGGCCAGGTGACGCAGCGCACACACGGCAAAAGTTGCGGATCGGCTGTGTTTGGAGGTGGGACGGCGAGGGCACCGGGCCCCATGCAGCCGGACAGCCCCCTCCGGCTCTACAGAGTCCTGGAGGAGACATGGCCGACATCCGCAGACTCCCGACGCCCGTCGCCGAGGTCTGGGACTGGCAGCTCCATGGCGCCTGCCGTGGCGAGAACACGTCCCTCTTCTTCCACCCCGACGGGGAGCGCGGGCCCGCCCGGGCGCGGCGGCAGTCCGCGGCCAAGGCCGTCTGCTCCCGTTGCCCGGTCGTCGACGCGTGCCTGAAGCACGCGCTCGCCGTCCGCGAGCCCTACGGCGTCTGGGGCGGCATGAGCGAGGAGGAGCGGGCCCGGCTGATCGCCGCCGAACCCGCCGCCGTCGCCGCCGGGGTGTAAGCCCGCCCCTACGCACGCGAGAGGGCCCGGTCCAGGATTCCTGGACCGGGCCCTCTCGCGTGCTGGTGGCGTCCACCCTCACCGTGGCGCGTCCTCCCCCACGGCAGACGGTGAGGGAGGACGCGCCGGGATCAGGTCACCTGATCATCGCGGCGGAGCGGCTCAGTGGGAGTGGCCGTGGCCGTGCGAGTGGCCGTGGGTGTGGTGCCCACCGGCGCCGTGGTCGTGGTCCTCCTCCGGCGCCTCCACGATGGCGGAGTCGGTGGTCAGGATCATCGCCGCGATGGAGACGGCGTTGCCCAGGGCCGCCTTGGTGACCTTCACCGGGTCGATGACGCCCTGCCCGGCGAGGTCGCCGTACTCGCCGGTCGCGGCGTTGAAGCCCTGACCGGCGCCGGCCTCGCGCACCTTGGCGACGACGACGCGGCCCTCGAAGCCCGCGTTCTCGGCGATCTGCACCAGCGGGGCGTCCAGCGCCGCGCGCACCGCGCGGGCACCGGTCAGCTCGTCACCCTCCAGCGACAGCGCGTCGATCGCGCTCGCGGCGTGCACCAGGGCGGACCCGCCACCGGGGATCACGCCCTCCTCCACGGCCGCGCGGGTAGCGGCGATGGCGTCCTCGATGCGGTGCTTGCGCTCCTTGAGCTCCACCTCGGTGGCGGCGCCGACGCGGATGACGCCGATGCCGCCGGCGAGCTTGGCCAGCCGCTCCTGCAGCTTCTCGCGGTCCCAGTCGGAGTCCGTGGCGTCGATCTCGCGGCGGATCTGCGCCACGCGGTCGCCGATCGCCTCCGAGGTGCCGCCGCCGTCGACGATCGTGGTGGCGTCCTTGGTGACGGTGACCCGGCGGGCGGTGCCGAGCACCTCGAGGCCCACCTGGTCGAGCTTGAGGCCGACGTCCTCGGTCACGACCTGGCCGCCGGTGACGACGGCGAGGTCGGTCATGAACGCCTTGCGCCGGTCGCCGAAGAAGGGCGACTTCACCGCGACGACCTTGATGGTCTTGCGGATGGAGTTCACGACCAGGGTGGACAGCGCCTCGCCCTCGACGTCCTCGGCGACGATCAGCAGCGGACGACCGCCGGTCGAGAGCACCTTCTCCAGCAGCGGGAGCAGCTCGGCGAGCGCGCCGACCTTGCCGCTGACCAGCAGCACGAGGGCGTCCTCGAGGACGGCCTCCATCGCCTCCTGGTCGGTGACGAAGTACGGCGAGAGGTAGCCCTTGTCGAACTGGACGCCCTCGGTGACGTCGAGCTCGGTGGAGAGGGTGTTGCTCTCCTCGACGGTGATGACGCCGTCCTTGCCGACGCGCTCCATCGCCTCGCCGATCAGCTCGCCGACCTCGGCGTCCTGCGCGGAGATGGTGGCGACGCCGGCGATCGCCTCGCGCTTCTCCACCGGGATCGCGACGGCGTCGAGCGCGGCGTGCACGGCGTCGGCGGCGGCGCGCATGCCGCGGCCCAGCGCCATCGGGTTGGCGCCGGCGGCGACGTTGCGCATGCCCTCGTGCACCAGCGCCTGGGCGAGCACCGTGGCGGTGGTGGTGCCGTCACCGGCGACGTCGTTGGTCTTGGTGGCGACGTTCTTCGCCAGCTGGGCGCCGAGGTTCTCGTACGGGTCCTCGAGCTCGATCTCGCGGGCGATGGTGACGCCGTCGTTGGTGATGGTCGGGGCGCCGAACTTCTTGTCGATGACGACGTTGCGGCCACGCGGGCCGATCGTCACCCGGACGGCGTCGGCGAGCTTGTCGACACCGGCCTCCAGTGCTCGGCGGGCGTCCTCGTTGAACTTGATGATCTTGGCCATGGGCCCTTCCGATCAGTCAGTGCAGGGCGAAAGACGACCGCCCCGGGACCCGGTGTTCGGGTCGCCGGGGCGGTCGGAGGTGCGGTGATGGAACGGCCCCGTCGCGGGCGCTGGAACGGCCCCGGTCCAGGGGCCCGCCCCGAGCCTGCGAGGGGTGGGGAGGAGCGGGGTCCTCTTACTTCGAGACGACGGCGAGCAGGTCGCGGGCGGAGAGCACGAGGTACTCCTCGCCGGCGTACTTGACCTCGGTGCCGCCGTACTTCGAGTAGATGACCACGTCGCCCACGTTCACGTCGAGCGGGACGCGGTTGCCGTTGTCGTCGATGCGGCCGGGGCCGACGGCGACAACGGTGCCCTCCTGGGGCTTCTCCTTGGCGGTGTCCGGGATGACCAGACCGGAGGCGGTGGTGGTCTCGGCCTCGTTGGCCTGGACCACGACGCGGTCTTCCAGCGGCTTGATGCTGACCTTGGTAGCGGTCGTCACGTCGGTGACGCCCCCTTCGGTGTCGGACGGCAGGGATGTTCGATGCTGTGGCACGAGATCAGGCACCCGCCGTCGCGGGGGTCGGGCGCCAGCCCGTGTCGTTTGGCACTCTACCCAGGAGAGTGCCAGCCGCTCAACCCGGTCGCCGGGGTGGGTGATGTCGGCGTCGACCGGCCCGTACGCCACGCTGTGCCGGTGGACGGGTCATCCGAGGAGCAGACCGCCGAGACGGTGCGCCAACTGCGCGCGCTGACGACCCCGGAGGGCGCGGCGGCGCTGTCGCGCGCGGCTGCGCTGCTGGCCGAGGGGGCCGACGCGGTCGCCGCCCTGACGCGGCTGCGGGCCGAGGTGGGGGCCGACCTCGCCGGGCCGGCGTGGGGCATCGCTCGTCAGCGGCAGAAGGCCCGGGCGACGTTCGGGGCGGACGCGGACCGGATGCTCTTCACCGGCGACACCCTCGAGCAGGCCGGCCGCCCCCGGCTCGCCGCCCGCCGCGCCGCCCGGCTGCTGGCCGGCGGCGCGGACTCCGTCGCCGACCTCGGGTGTGCCGCGGGCACCGACACGATCGCGCTCGCCCGCGCGGGCGCCCGGGTGCTCGCCGTCGACCTCGATCCGGTGGCCCGGGAGCTCACCGCCCTGAACGCCGAGGCGCTCGGCGTCGACGACGACGTCTGGGTCGTGGCCGGGGACGCGGTGGAGCTCGTGGCCTCCGCCCGCGGCGGCGAGGTGGCCGGGTGCGGCGCCGCCGTCCTGGACCCCGCCCGGCGGGCCGGTGGGCGGCGGCTGCTGGACCCCGACCGCTGGTCGCCGCCGTGGTCGACCGTCGAGGCGCTGCTCGGGAAGGTGCCCACGTCCGTGGTCAAGGTGGCGCCCGGCCTGGACCACGACCGGGTGCCCGGCGGGGTCGAGGCGGAGTGGGTGTCGGTCGGCGGATCGATCGTCGAGGCGCTGCTCTGGGGGCCCGCGGTCGGCACCACGTGGCGGCGGGCGAGCGTCGTCCACGACGGCGCCGTCCACGAGCTCACCGCCGACGCCGACCCCGGCCCGGCGCCCACTGGGCCGGTGCGCGGGTGGCTCCACGAGCCCGACCCCGCGGTCATCCGCTCCGGCCTGGTCTCCCTCGTCGGCGCCGACCTCGGCGCGACCCTGGTCGACCCGACCATCGCCAACCTGACCTCCGACGCCCCGGCCGGGAGCCCGTGGGTGACCTCCTACCGGGTCGACGAGGCGCTGCCGTTCAACCTCAAGAAGCTCAAGGCGCTGCTGCGCGAGCGCGGGGTCGGCCGCGTCGTGGTGAAGAAGCGCGGCTCGGCGATCGAGCCGGAGACCCTCGCCCGGCAGCTCCGCGGGAACGGCGACGGGACGGCGACCGTCGTCGTCACCCGGGTCGCCGGGAACCCGACCGCCCTGGTCTGCGACGTCACCGGCTGACGCGGGCCGGCAGGTTCCTGCGCATGCACACCCGGGGCCACCGGTCCAGGCCGTGCGCCGCCTCCCGCTCGCGGATCGCCCGCAGCCCCGGCGTCCACTCGCGCTCGTCCAGGACCCGGAAGCCGCAGCGGCGGTAGTAGGGCGCGTTCCAGGGCAAGTCCTCGAAGGTGGTCAGGGTGAGGGCGGGGAGTCCCGCGGCGACGGCATGTGCGGCGGCGTGCTCGAGGAGGGCTCGGCCGATGCCTCGCCGCGCGTGGTCGGGGTGGACCGACACCTGCTCGACGTGCAGCCCGCCGTCCACGGGCTCCGCGACGAGGTAGGCCACCGGCAGGTCGGTGGAGCCGACCGCGACCCAGGCCAGGCCGGCCTCCCGGTACCGGTCCAGCTCGCCGGCGGGCGGCGGTGGGTCGGCAGCGATCTCGGGCATGCCGACGTCCGCGAAGCACTGCCCGGCGGCACGCTCGATGTCCCGCACGGCCTCCCACTCGTCCGGGGCGACGGGCCGGATCTGCGCGAGCCGGTGCATGCCGAACTCAGCGGCTGACGACGTCGATCGGCAGGGAGCTGTCCGCGCCGAGGTCCGGGGCGGACGGCGCGACCCCGGCGGCGACCAGCCGCGAGCCGAGCGCCGCCACCATCGCGCCGTTGTCGGTGCAGAGCTTCGGGCTGGGCACCCGCAGCACGATGCCGGCCTTCGCGCAGCGCTCCTCGGCCAGCGCGCGCAGCCGCGAGTTGGCCGCGACTCCCCCGCCGAGCACCAGATGGTCGACGCCGTGGTCGCGGCAGGCGCGCACCGCCTTGGCGGTGAGGACGTCGGCGACCGCCTCCTGGAACGAGGCCGCGACGTCGGCCACCGGCACCGGCTCCCCGGCGCGCTCCCGGGCCTCGATCCACCGGGCGACGGCGGTCTTCAGGCCGGAGAAGGAGAAGTCGTAGGCGGGGTCGCGCGGGCCGGTGAGCCCTCGCGGAAAGGCGATGGCGTGCGGGTCGCCGTCGCGCGCGGCCCGGTCGATCGGCGGGCCGCCCGGGAAGGGCAGGCCCAGCACGCGCGCGACCTTGTCGAACGCCTCGCCCGCCGCGTCGTCGATGGTGCGGCCCAGCGACTGCACCTCCTGCGCGAGGTCGGGCACCAGCAGCAGCGAGCTGTGCCCGCCCGAGACGAGCATCGCGATCGACGGCTCGGCCAGCGGCCCGTGCTGCAGCTCGTCGACGGCGACGTGCGCGGCGAGGTGGTTGACCCCGTACAGCGGCTTGCCCAGCGCCAGCGCGTACGCCTTCGCGGCCGCAACCCCGACCAGCAGCGCACCGGTCAGGCCCGGCCCGCTCGTCACCGCCACCGCGTCGACGTCGGCAGCGCTGACACCGGCCTCGGCCAGCGCCCGGTGCACGGTCGGCACCATCGCCTCCAGGTGTGCGCGCGAGGCGATCTCGGGGACGACGCCGCCGAACCGCTCGTGCTCCTCTACCGAGGTGGCCAGCGCGTCGGCGAGCAGGGTGTGCCCGCGGACGATGCCGACGCCGGTCTCGTCGCAGGAGGTCTCGAACCCGATGACCAGCGGCTCGCTCACGGCGTCCCCCCGTCCCATGTCGCTCCCGCGGGGAGCTCCGCTCCTCGCTCGTTCCTCGCTGCGATGCTCACGCCCCTGCCCGCTCCCGCTTCATGACCACGGCGTCGGTGCCGCTCGGTTGGTAGTAGCCGCGCCGCCGGCCGATCTCGGCGAACCCGCGCCGGCGGTAGAGCCCCTGCGCCGTCTCGTTGTCCGCGCGCACCTCCAGCAGCACCACCGGGGCGCGGCGCCGGTCGGCCTCGGTGAGCAGCGCGTCGAGCAGCCGGGCGCCGATCCCCTCGCCCTGCCGCGCGCCGGTGACGCCGATCGTCGCGACGTGCGCCTCGTCGTCGTAGGCGATGAGGCCGGCGTACCCGACGACGGCGCCGCCGTCCTCGGCGACCAGGTAGTGGCGGGTGTCGGGGCGGGCCAGCTCGTCGCGGTACATCGCCACCGTCCAGGTGTCGGGCGCGAAGAGCTCCTCCTCCAGCCCCATCACCGCGGGGAGGTCCGCGAGGGTCATCGGCCGCAGCCGGGTCACCGCGTCACGGCCTTGATCGAGGTCGGCGGCACCGCGTCGGGCCGGCGCAGGTAGAGCGGCACCAGCGGCCCGGCCGAGCCCGGATCGGCGAGCTGCGGGGCGGCCGCGCGGAGCAGCCCGGCGGTGGTCACCTCCGCCGGGGTCACCGGGCCACCGAGCCGCTCGGCGAACGCCGGGTCGCCGACGAACGGCCCACCCCAGCCGAACTCGTCGGGGCGCACGACTCCCGGGCCCTCGACCCGACGACCCTCGTCGTCGTAGGTGGCCCAGTAGACCTCCTTGCGGCGCGCGTCGGTCACCACCGTGCGCGCACCAGCGCCGATCGCGTCGAGGGAGCAGACGCCGACGACCGGCAGCCCGCGGGCGTCTCCGATCGCGGCAGCGGTGACGACGCCGACCCGCAGCCCGGTGAACGGCCCGGGCCCCAGGCCGGTGACGACGGCCTCGACGTCGGCGAGCCCGAGCCCGGCGTCCGCCAGCGCGCCCTGGATCGCCGGCGTCAGCAGCTCGGCGTGCTTCGTGCCCGACGGGACGGCGCGTTCGGCGAGCACCTCCGCGCCGCCGTGGGGGGTCCACCGCGCGAGCCCCGCGACGAGCGTGGGGGTGGCGGTGTCGAGCGCGAGGACCAGCACGACCGCTCAGCGTAGGCGAGTGCCGGCGGCCACCTCGTAGACGATCTCCAGGCCGTCCTCCTCGTCGACCTGCTCCCCCACGACGACGAACCCCTCGGCGAGCACGAGGTCGCGGGAGGCGGTGTTCGCCGGGGCGACCGACGCGCGCACCGTGGTGACGGCGGGCTCCTCGGCCGCCCACGCCAGCAGCGCGCGGAGCGCCGCCCGGGCGTACCCCTGCCGCCGGTGCAGGGGGTCGGTGGAGTAGCCGACCTCGACCATGCCGGCGGCGTCCGGTGGCCCGTGGAAGCCGGCCCGGCCCACCGCCAGGCCCCGCTCGGGGTCGTGGACGACGCGGGTGATCCAGCGGGCGCTGCCCGGATCGGCGACCACCTGCTCGGCCCGGACCCGCCAGACCGCGCGGCACTCCGGCCCGGCGAGGTACGGGCTCAGGGGCACCGGTGCCGCCGCCTCCGCCGCGGCGAGGTCGCCGTCGGCCAGCGCGCGCAGCGCGTCCGCCCCCAGCGGGACGAGCCGCACGACGGGCAGTTCCGGGCTCACAGCTCTTTCCGGAGGTGCACGTCGGCGGCGCCTCGCGTGGGCACGCCCTCCCAGCGGACGATCTCCCGGTAGCCGTGCCGCTCGTAGAAGCCCGGCGCCTGGAAGCTGAACGAGGTGGCGAACACGTGGGTGCACCCCCGAGCCCGCGCCTCCTCCTCGAAGCCCGCGAGCAGGCGGGAACCCAGGCCCTCGCCCCGGGAACCCGCGCGCACCCAGGTCATGCCGATGCCCGCGGCCACGCCCCACGTCCAGCCGCTCAGCCCGGCCGCGAGCTCACCGGAGGCGTCGAGGACCCGCACGGTCAGCTCCCGCGCCGGCGCCACCCCCTCGGTGGCGGCGGCGTTGTACGCGTCGAGCTCGGCCGACAGCCGCTGGTCCAGCTCGGGGAGCCCGCCGGCCACGACCGTGCGGTACGGCGCCGGCGACGTGCCGGTAGGGGTCACGACGCCTCAGCTCCCGTCGAGCCGGGCGGCCCACCCCGGTCCGTGCGGCACGAGCAGCGCTGTCCGGACGTCGTCGTCGCGCCGGTCCAGCCGCACCTCCAGGTGCTCGTCGGCCAGCTGCTCGACCAGCCCCTGCCCCCACTCGACGACCGTCACCGACTCGTCGGTGGAGGCGTCGAGGTCCAAGTCGTCGACGTCGGCGTGGCCCCCGAGCCGGTAGGCGTCCACGTGCACCAGCGGGATGCGACCACCCCGGTGCACCCGCGCGATGACGAACGTCGGCGAGGTGACCGGCTCCCGGACGCCGAGGCCCGCGCCGATGCCCTGGGTGAGCGCGGTCTTGCCCGCGCCGAGCGGGCCGACCAGCACCACCAGGTCACCGGGGCGGGCGAGCGCGGCCAGCGCCTCGCCCAGGGCGCGGGTGTCGGCGGGGTCGGGCAGCACGTGCTCGCGCTTCACGCGACCTCCTCCAGCGACCCGGCGACGGCCCTCAGGTCGGCCAGCAGCCCGGCGCGGGGTGCGCCGTTCGGGCCGAACCGGATGGCGGCCGACGGGTGGTAGGTGGCCCACACGGCGCGGCCGTCGACCTCGTGCGGGCGGCCCCGGACGGCGGCGAGGACGGTGCGCGGGCCGAGGAAGAACTTGGTCGAGGAGAGGCCGAGAGCCACGACGACGGGGCTGCCCAGGAGCTCCAGCTGGCGGCGCAGCCAGCCGCTGCAGCGCGCCACCTCCGGGGCCTTCGGGGTGCGGTTGGCGGGCGGCCGGCACTTCACCACGTTGAGCACCGCGGCCTGCCCGCGGTCCAGACCGACCTCCGCCAGGAGCTGGTCCAGCAGCGCCCCCGACCTCCCGACGAAGGGCCGGCCGGTGTCGTCCTCGGTCGCCCCGGGCGCCTCCCCCACGAGCACGAACCGCGGCCGGCCGGTGAGCGGCACGTCGCCGACGACGACGTGCCGGCGCGCGGTGGCCAGCTCGGGGCACGCGACGCAGGCACGGGCGGTCTCCGCGAGGGTCGCCCAGTCCGGAGCGGCCGCCGCGGCGCGGGCCACCTCGTCGGCGGCGGCGTCGAGCCGGGGCGGGCGGGGAGCGGCCACCCCGGCACCCTAGCGCCGGGGCTCTCCGGCCCTTCCGCGGCGCCGTACCGGGTGGGACCGTGAGCCGGCACCGTCCGTTCCTCGCGAGAGGACCCGGCCATGCCCCCTCTCCCGCTCGACCTCTACGACGTCGCCTGCCTAGCCGGCGGAGCCAACCGGGTGGTCGAGACCGCCGTCGTCGCGCTGGTGCGGGCGGGGCGGCTGCGGGTGCACTCCCCCGGCCAACTGGCGACCACCGACCTGTCGCGCCGGCACCCGGTCGAGGCCGCCGTCCTCGACGCGGTCGGGCCGACGGGCCACCGCTCGGTCGACACGACCTGCTGGCGTCTGGTCGACGACGACCGCCTGCTCGACGTCGGACGCCGGCTGCGCGAGGCCAAACTGCTCGGCCGCCTCGGCACCGTCGGCTCGGCACTGCACGGCGATCGCCGCGCGCTCGCGCCGACCCGCGCCGGCCACCGTGTGCTGCGGACGATCGATGACCGGCCGGCACTGGGGGACGCCGAGGCCGTCCGCGTCGCGCTCGGCGGCCGGGCGGCGATGACCGACGCCAAGCTGCGCGCCGACGTCTTCGATCTGCCCATCACGACGATCGGCGTCGGCAAGCCGGGACACCGGTCCCGGCACGACATCGACCACAGCGACCCAAAACTGGCCCCCTACCGCGCTCATGCAGCAGACAAGGGAACGGCGGCCGCGTTCGGGTCCGGTCTGTGGGGCGGTGGCCCCGGTCAGTAGCCGTCGGCCCGACAGGACGGGCCAACTCGGGGAGACACCGCGACTGCTCCTGACCTCCATCTCTCGACATCGCCGTCCTGACGGCGGCCCGACACGGGCGGTGGACACCGCGCTGGTCCCCTGGTGGGGAGCGGCGGCGGCCCCGTCGAAGCGGCGGTGCAGGACGCCGTCAGCACCCACGGGCACCGCGCCGTCGACATGATCCAGTGGCGTCTGTCCGACGACGACGAACGCGTTCCGGCGGTCGGCCGGCGGCTGACCGCTCGAGGTCCGCCCAGCCGGTGGGGCCGTCGTCCGCGGCGGCACCCGCCCCCTCGTGCGTACGGTCACCGGTCGCTCCGGGACCTGATCGTGGCCTCCGGTCGACCCGGCCCTCGACGGCGGCAGCGCCATGCTGGTCGCCCTGCACGGTCCGGGATCCACCTCCGACGCCGCGGGCGTGGATCGAGCTTCGACGCCTTCCCGATGCCCAGCGCGACGGAGCGGGCGGTGGGTCTGCGCCGACGCATCGACGCCGCTCCTGTCCACCACCCCGGAGGAGTCATGGGTGAAGGCGGGGGCGGCGACGGTGACGGCGTCGAGCCGGGGCGCACGGGAGCGACCACCCTCGCACCCTGACGATGCGCCTAAAGCCTCTACCGCCCGCACCGTCAGCGTGCCACCGTGCGCTACGACGCCCCGGCGTGGAGGAACTGCCATGGAAGCGCTGGACCTGTACGAGTTCGCATTCCTCGCCGGCGGACGGGAGCGCGTCGTCGACACCGTCGTCGTCGTACTGGTCGAATCCGGACGCCTGCGGGTGCACCCGCCCGGCGAGCTCTCCATGGTCGAGGCCTTCCGCCGGCATCCGGTGGAGGCAGCTGCCCTCGATGCGGTCGGCACGCGCGGGCGCCGATCGGTCGACACCATCCGCTGGCGTCTGGTGAACGACGACCGGATCACCGGGCTGAGGCGACCGCTCGCAGCTGCCGGACTGCTCCGCCGCGGACGTCTCCGCCGCCGGGAGCAGTGGCGCCCGACGCGGGCCGGCCGCGAGATCCTCCGCCGGGGACCGTCCGTCGACCGCGCCCTCGACGGGGGCAACGCGGTCGCGATCGCGCAGCACGGGCGTGAGGCGATGACCGACACTGCACTGCGGTCGGCCATCTTCGAGCGGCCGTCGCCGCAACCGCTCAGCGCCGGCGAGATCGACCGCCGGATCAGGCACAGCCACTGGGACCGGAGGAGCGACACAGCGGTCTTCCAGACGTACCGGTCGCACACGGCGCTGGGCGGCGCAGTGGGCTTCGGATGCGGTGTCGGACGTGATGGCGGAGGCGGCGGTGGTGACGGCGGCGGCTCCTGACCCGCGTCGTCAGCTGCCGGTGCGGGCCTCGGCCGCCACGCGGCGGATCAGGCCGGTGAGCGCGCGGCTGACCTCGTCGGGCGACTCGAGGGGGACCATGTGCCCGGCGCCGGGCACGACGACGTACTCGACGGCGTTCTCGCCGGTCTGCGCCAGCCGTTCGACGATGAGCTCGCTGTGCTCCGCGGGGATCATCCTGTCCCGGTCGCCGGTCAGCACGAGGGTGGGCACCCGGCACAGCGGCTCGAGCCGGCCGGTCTCGTCCAGGCCCGCCAGCGCGGGGTAGAACTCCGCGATGACGTCGACCGGCGTGCCGGCGATCATCGCGTCGACGTAGCGCACCAACGCCGGGTCGACGTCCGACGAGCCGAACGACAGCGCCTTCGTGGCCGCCGACACCAGGTCCGCCGCGACCCGGCGGGTGCGCTCGGCGAACGACGGCCTATGCCGCATCGTCCACGCGGCGACCGGCAGCACCGCGGCGCGCACCCGGGTGAGCATCTCGGGCAGCCCGAAGCTCAGCTCGGCGAGGTTGCCGCTGGAGGTGGAGAGCAGCGCGGCCCCCCGCACCCGCGTGCCGAACAGCTCGGGCCGCAGCGCGGCCAGCCCCATGACCGTCATGCCGCCCATGGAGTGGCCGACCAGGACCACCGGCCCGCGGGGGGCCCGGGCGTCCAGCACCGCGAGCAGGTCGCGGGCCAGCTGGTCGATGGTGGAGTGCTCCGGCATGCCCCGGCCCGACGAGCCGTGGCCACGCTGGTCGTAGAAGACCAGGCGGGCCTGCGGCCGGTGCCCGCTCCCGGTGGCGAGCTGCGCGCCCAGGACGCGGCGCTGGAACGCCCACGACGCCATCGAGAGGGTGTAGCCGTGCACGAAGACCACGGTCAGGGGTGCGTCCCGCGGACCGATCTCCTCGACGGAGAGGAGCACGCCGTCGTCGGCCTGCACCAGTGCGGTGCGGTCGGCCGGCCGAGCCTCGGTGCCCAGCGGGTCGGCCTGGCGCAGCCGGCTCTCGGCCAGCGCCGTCGCCACGTCGCCCACCGGCCCCAGCTCGGCGGCGCGCACCCGGCGGGCGGCCACCCGGCTGAGCGCGACGCCGGCGGCGGTGCCGGCAGCGGCCAACCCGACGACGGCACCGACCACACCGGCGGCGCGGGCCGTGGGGTGCTCGCGCGGGCGGCGGGGCGGCTGCGGGCGCGTGCGGGCCATCAGACCGCCCCCGCCGACCCGACGTACCGGCGGGCGAAGCGACCGCCGATGCGGGTGACCAGCTCGTAGTGGATCGTGCCGACGGCGTCGGCCCACTGCTGCGCGGTCGGCTCGCCCCCGTCGCCGGGGCCCCAGAGGACCACCTCGTCGCCGGCGGCGATCGGGTCGTCGCCGACGTCCAGGACGAACTGGTCCATGCACACCCGGCCGGCGATCGTCCGCTGCTTCCCGGCCGCCAGCACGGGTGCGCAGTTGCCCCCGGCACGTGGCACCCCGTCGGCGTAGCCGGCGGGCACCAGGGCCAGCGTGGTCTCGCCGGCGGTCGCGTAGGTGTGCCCGTAGGAGACCCCCTCGCCGGCGGGGACGCGCTTGGTCAGCGCGACCCGGGCGCGGACGGTCATCGCCGGCCGCAGCCCGTGGTCGGCGGCGTCCCCGCCGAGGGGGTCCAGCCCGTAGACGGCGACGCCCGGGCGCACCATGTCGTACCAGGTGCCGGGCAGCGCGACCGTCGCCGCCGAGTTGGCCAGGTGCCGGCGGGCGTCGGTGAGCCCCGCCGCCCGGGCGACCGCGACGGCCTCCTCGAACACCCGCACCTGCGCGCCGATGGTGGGGTGGGTCGGGGCGTCGGCGTAGGCGAGGTGGCTCCACAGCCCGGTGACGACGACGTCGCCGTCGGCCTGCGCCCGGGCCGCTGCCGCGACGAGGCCCGGCCACTCGGCGACGGGGGCGCCCTCCCGGGAGAGCCCGGTGTCGACGAACAGGTGCAGCCGGGCGGTGCGGCCGGTCGCCCGCGCCGCGGCCACGACCTCGGCCAGGCCCCACGCGGCGTTGACCGACACCTCGACGTCGGCGGTCAGCGCCGCGGCGACGTCGGCGCCCGGGCCGTTCAGCCAGGCCAGCACGGGCGCGGTGACGCCGGCGGCCCGCAGGGCCAGCGCCTCGCTCACCACGGCCACGCCGAGCTGGTCGGCCCCGCCGGCCAGCGCGGCCCGCGCCGCGGGCACCAGCCCGTGCCCGTACCCGTCGGCCTTGACGACCGCCATCAGCGGCCGGCCCACCCGCTCCCGCAGCACCGCGGTGTTCGCCGCGATCGCGTCGAGGTCGACGACCACCTCGGCCCCGGTCCCGTTCGTCACGCCCCCGAGTCTGGCAGGCCGCCCGGCGGCGTACCGCGCACCCGCGCGACCGCCTCCGGCAGGTGTCGGACGACGTCCCCGGCGACGAACGGTCCGCGCGCCGCGGCGACCTGCCCCGCCCGCCCGTGCAGGTGCGCGGCCACCGCCGCCGCCTCGACGGCGGGCAGGTCGGCGGCGAGCAGCGCCCCGCCGATCCCGGAGAGGACGTCGCCGGTGCCGGCGGTGGCCAGCCACGGGGTGCCGGTGCCGTTGACGTAGACGGTGCCGTCCGGATCGGCGACCACGGTGGCGTCGCCCTTCAGGAGGACGACGGCCCCCAGGTCGGCGGCCAGCCGGCGGGTGGCCCCGATCCGGTCGTCCCCCGGCTCGGTGCCGAAGCGGGCGAACTCGCGGTCGTGGGGGGTGAGCACGGTGGGCGCGGACCGGCCGCGCACCAGCTCCGGCTCGCGGGCCAGCAGGGTCAGCCCGTCGGCGTCGACCAGCACCGGCAGGTCCGTGGCGAGCACCTCGGCCAGCACGCTGCGGGCGTCCTCGCCGGTGCCCATCCCCGGTCCGACCACCCACGCCTGCACGCGGCCGGCGTCCCCCGGCCGGCCGTCGGTGACGATCACCTCCGGCCACGCCGCGCGGACGCCGTCGGCCGCCGTCCCGGCGTAGCGCACCAGCCCGGGCCGGGTGCGCACCGCCGCCCCGGTGCAGAGCACGCCGGCCCCCGGGTAGGTGGCCGAGCCGGCGACGACGCCGACGACCCCCTGTGAGTACTTGTCGTCGTCGGGGTCCGGGAGCGGCAGGCGGGCTGCGACGTCGGCGTCGGTCAGCTGCCGGGCCGCCGGCGCCGGCAGGTGCGGGCCCAGGCCGATGTCGACCAGGTGCACCCGGCCGGCGTAGCCCCGCCCGGCGCCGGCCACCAGGCCCGGCTTGACGGCCCCGAAGGTGACCGTGTGCGTCGCCGGGAACGCCGCACCGGCGACCGCCCCCGTGTCGGCGTCCACCCCGCTGGGGAGGTCGACGGCGACCATCAGCGCCGGACCCCGCGCCGCTCGCTCGACCAGCCCGGCGGCCGGCTCGCGCAGCCCGCCGGAGCCGCCGAGGCCGACGATCCCGTCGAGCACGAGGTCGGACCGGTCGAGCAGCGGGCCGGCCGCATCGGGCGCCACCGTGCGCCCGCCGGCCCGCGTGAAGGCGGCGAGCCCCGCCGGGTGCGCGCGGCCCGGGGCGAGCAGGACCGCGGTGGCACGCACCCCCCGGGCGGCGAGCCGGGCGCCGGCGAAGAGGGCGTCGCCCCCGTTGTCGCCCGTACCCACGAGGAGGGCCACGCGGGCGCCGTAGGGGCGGCCCAGCAACCGCAGGCAGACGGTCGCCAGCCCCGCGGCGGCGCGCTGCATCAACGCGCCGTCGGGCAGCTCGACCAGGAGCGGCGCCTCGGCCGCCCGGACGTCGGCGGCGGTGTGCAGGTCGATCACGATGCTCTGCCCCTGCGTGACCTCGCGAGCTCGGTCATGTCGCCTCCCGGGTCAGCCCCTCGGCGACGACCACCGCCGAGGCGATGCCGCCGTCGTGGCTCAGCGAGACGTGCCAGGAGGTGACCCCCAGCTGGGCGGCCCGCCCGGCCACCGACCCGCGGACGGCCAGGTGCGGCCTCCCGTGCGCTCCGACCGTCACCTCGGCGTCGTGCCACAGCAGGTCACCGGGTGCGCCGAGCGCCTTGGCCAGCGCCTCCTTGGCGGCGAACCGGGCGGCCAGCGACTCCCCGGTGCGCGGGGTGCCCGACGGCGTGCGCTGCTCCTCGGCCGTGAAGAGCCGGTCGCGCAGCCCCGGCGTCCGGGTGAGCGACCGCGCGAAGCGGTCCACCGGAACGACGTCGATCCCCACCCCGATGATCACCGGGCCAGTCTGCCGCGCCGTCGTCCCGGGCGCCCGCCGTCCTCCCTCACCGCAGCGCGTCCTCCCTCACCGCCTGCCGTGCGGGGGGACGCGCCATGATCAGGGCACCTGATCCCGGCGCGGGACGGGCTACTCGACGGTGACGGACTTGGCCAGGTTGCGCGGCTGGTCGACGTCGTAGCCGCGGGTGTCGGCGATCTCGCAGGCGAGGACCTGCAGGGGCACGGTCGTCACGACCGGGGCCATGAGCGTCGGCGTGCGCGGCACCCGGATGAGCTCGTCGGCGAAGGGCACGACGTCCTCGTCGCCCTCCTCGGCGATCACGATCGTGCGCGCCCCGCGGGCCCGGACCTCCTGGATGTTGGAGACGACCTTGCCGTGCACCGAGTTGCGGCTGCGCGGCGAGGGCACGATGACGACGACCGGGGTGCCCTGGTCGACGACGGCGATCGGCCCGTGCTTGAGCTCGCCGGCCGCGAAGCCCTCGGCGTGGATGTAGGCGAGCTCCTTGAGCTTCAGCGCGCCCTCGAGCGCCACCGGGAACCCGACGTGACGGCCCAGGAAGAGGATGGTGCCCGCGTCGGCCAGCGAGCGGCCCAGCGCCCGCACCGGCTCCATCTGCTCGAGCACCTGCTCGACGGCGCCGGGCAGCTGCCGCAGGTCGTCGACGATCGCGGCGATCTCGTCCTCGTACTTCACGCCGCGCACCTGGGCGAGGAAGAGCCCGACCAGGTAGCAGGCGACGACCTGGGCGAGGAACGCCTTGGTCGAGGCGACGGCGATCTCGGGGCCGGCGTGGGTGTAGAGGACGGCGTCGGACTCCCGCGGGATGGTCGAGCCGTTGGCGTTGCAGATCGCCAGCACGCGGGCCTTCTGGTCCTTCGCGTGGCGGAGCGCCATCAGGGTGTCCATCGTCTCGCCCGACTGGCTGATGACGACCACCAGCGTGGAGCGGTCCAGCACGGGGTCGCGGTAGCGGAACTCGCTGGCGACCTCGACCTCGACGGGGATCCGGGTCCAGTGCTCGATGGCGTACTTGGCGATCAGGCCCGCGTGGTAGCTGGTGCCGCAGGAGACGACGAAGATCTTGTCGATGTCGCGGAGCTCCTGGTCGGACAGGCGGACCTCGTCGAGCACGAGCTCGCCGTCCTCGCCCAGCCGGCCCAGCAGGGTGTCGGCGATCGCCTGGGGCTGCTCGGCGATCTCCTTGAGCATGAACCAGTCGTAGCCGCCCTTCTCGGCGGCGGCGGCGTCCCAGTCGACGGTGTAGGCGGTGGGCTCGGCCGGGGTGCCGTCGAAGCCGGTGACCGTGAGCCCACGGGTGCGGTCGATCTCGACCACCTGGTCCTGCCCGAGCTCGCGGGCCTCCTTGGTGTGCCCGATGAACGCGGCGACGTCGGAGCCCAGGAAGTACTCGGGGGTGCCGTCGGCCGTCTCCCCGATGCCGACCACCAGCGGGCTGCTGCGCCGGGCGGCGACCAGGGTGTCGGGCTCCGCGACGTGCGTGGCGACGAGGGTGAACGCGCCCTCGAGGCGCTGGCAGACCCCGCGCATCGCCTCGGCGAGCCGGCCGGGCCCCTCGGGGGTGGTCGCGTAGACCGCGGCCAGCAGGTGGGCCACCACCTCCGTGTCGGTCTCCGAGGCGAACTCCACGCCGGAGCCCTCGCACTCGGCCCGCAGCGCGGCGAAGTTCTCGATGATGCCGTTGTGGATGACGGCGACGGAGCCGTCGGTGGACACGTGCGGGTGGGCGTTCCGGTCGGTGGGGCCGCCGTGGGTGGCCCAGCGGGTGTGCCCGATGCCGATCGTCGCGGCCGGGAGCGGCTGGTCGGCCAGCACCTTCTCCAGGTTGGCGAGCTTGCCCGCCTTCTTCGCCGAGCTCAGCGAGCCGTCGGCGACGACGGCGATGCCCGCGGAGTCGTAGCCGCGGTACTCGAGCCGGCGCAGACCCTCGAGGACGACGCCCGGAGCGTCCTGGGGGCCGACGTATCCCACGATGCCGCACATTGGACCGAGAGTACCGGGGCCGGGCGCCCGCCCGTCCCCACGCGCGGGTCGGGGCGCCCCGACGGGTGAGACGCCGGGCCGGGTTCAGCCGACCGCGGCGACGACCCCGGCGAGGCGCTGGGCGACCGCGTCGGCCTGCTCCTGCGTGGGCGCCTCGACCATGACGCGGACCAGCTGCTCGGTGCCCGAGGGCCGCAGCAGGACCCGGCCGCTGTCGCCGAGCTCGGCCTCGACCGCGTTGACGGCGGCGGCGACCTCGTCGCTGGCGGCGACGGCGAGGCGGTCGGAGACCGGGACGTTGACCAGCACCTGCGGCAGCCGCTGCACCACGGAGGCGAGCTCCGCGAGCGAGGCCCGGGTGCCGGCCATGCGGGAGAGCAGCGCCAGGCCGGTGAGCAGCCCGTCGCCGGTGGTGGCGTGCTCGAGGAAGACCAGGTGCCCGCTCTGCTCGCCGCCGAGGCTGAGGTCCTGCGCCCGCAGCGCCTCCAGCACGTAGCGGTCGCCGACGGCGGTCGTGCTGACGGAGATGCCGGCGTCGCGCATCGTGTGGTGGAAGCCGAGGTTGCTCATGACCGTCGCGACGACGGTGTCGGCCTTCAGCGCACCACGTTCGTGCAGGTCCAGCGCGCAGATCGCGAGGATCGCGTCGCCGTCGACGACCTCGCCGTCGGCGGTGACCGCGAGGCAGCGGTCGGCGTCCCCGTCGTGGGCCAGGCCGATGTCGGCGCCGCGAGCCCGGACGGCCTCGGCCAGCGGCCCGAGGTGCGTGGACCCGACGCCGTCGTTGATGTTCCAGCCGTCGGGCTCGCAACCGATGGCGTGCACCGTCGCCCCGGCCCGCCGGTACACCTCGGGTGCGGTGGCCGCGGCCGCGCCGTGCGCGGCGTCCACGACGACGGAGACCCCGGTGAGGGGCCGGCCGACGGTCGAGAGCAGGTGCTCGACGTAGGCGTCCGAGCCGTCGGTCAGCGCGCGGACGCGGCCGATCGAGCTGCCGGTGGGGCGGTGCCCGTCCGAGGAACCGGAGGTGACGGTCAGCTCGATGGCGGCCTCGACGGCGTCGGGCAGCTTGTGCCCGCCCCGGCTGAAGAGCTTGATGCCGTTGTCGGGCATCGGGTTGTGGCTGGCCGAGATCATGACGCCGAGATCGGCGCCGCTGCGGCCGGTGAGGTAGGCGAGAGCCGGGGTCGGCACGACCCCGGCGAGAAGCACCTCGGCTCCGGCGCTCGTGAGGCCCGCGACGACCGCGGCCTCGAGCATCTCCCCGCTGGCGCGGGGGTCGCGGCCGACGACCGCGACGGGACGCGAGGTCCCGTCGCGGTCGGCGAGCACGCCTGCGGCGGCACGTGCCACCGAGAGGGCCAACTCCGGCGTGAGGTCGGAGTTGGCCCGACCCCGGACGCCGTCGGTCCCGAAGAGTCTCCCCCCCATGGACGACGCCGGGCCGGTCAGCGCTTGGAGTACTGAGGCGCCTTGCGGGCCTTCTTGAGGCCGTACTTCTTGCGCTCCTTGACCCGCGGGTCACGGGTCAGGAAGCCGGCCTTCTTGAGGGCCGGGCGGTCCTCGGCCTCGACCTCGATGAGGGCGCGGGCGATGGCCAGGCGCAGCGCGCCGGCCTGCCCGGTGACGCCGCCACCCTTGAGGATGCCGACGACGTCGTACTGCTCGGCCTTCTCGAGGGTCACGAACGGCTCGCGGATGAGCTGCTGGTGCACCTTGTTCGGGAAGTACTCCTCGAGGGTGCGGCCGTTGAGCGTGAACTGGCCGGTGCCGGGGAGCAGCCGCACGCGGACGACGGCCTCCTTGCGCCGGCCGACGGTCTGCACCGGACGCCCGTCGGCGTCGGTCACGGTCAGTGCGCTGGTCACTGGGCCACCTGCTTGATCTCGTAGGTCTGGGGCTGCTGCGCAGCGTGCGGGTGCTCGGGGCCTGCGTAGACCTTGAGCTTCTTCAGCATCTGCCGACCGAGCGTGTTGTGCGGGAGCATGCCCTTGATGGCGCGCTCGATGACGCGGTCGGGGTGCGTGCGCAGCTGGTCGCCCACGTTGATGGTCTTGAGGCCACCCGGGTGACCGGAGTGCCGGTAGGCCACCTTGTCGTCCCGCTTCGACCCGGTCAGGGCGACCTTGCCGGCGTTGACGATGACGACGAAGTCGCCGACGTCCACGTGCGGGGCGTACTGGGGCTTGTGCTTGCCGCGCAGGAGCTGCGCGGTCTGGCTGGCCAGTCGACCGAGCACCACATCGGTGGCGTCGATGACGTGCCAGGCCCGGGCGACCTCACCGGGCTTGGGGGTGTACGTGCGCACGGCGCGCGTCCTCCGTCGTCGTCGGGATGGCTGGTGGGATCGCCTCGCCGAGCACGGGAGACGGATCTGCACGCGCGGCACCAGCCGGCACGCGCGCCAACCGAGGACGATACCAGCTGGAGAACTCGACCCTCATCGCCCCTGGCGAGCGACGACCTCGGCCCTGCTGCAGGGGCCCGCCGCGAGTTTACGAGCGGTGGGGGGCAGCAGGGTCCTTCACTTCGCGCAGGCGCCCGGTGTCGACGTCGTAGACCGTGCCCCGCACCTCGTGGGAGACGAGGTAGGGGCAGTCGCGGAGCAGCCGCATCGACTCGCGCACGTCGGCGTCGACGTCGGTGAAGGTGCGCGCCGACCACGGCGGCCGGCGACCGGTGGCCCGCTCCACCAGGTCGGCGAAGTCGACGTCATTGCTCTTCTGCAGCCCGCAGTCGGTGTGGTGGACCAGCACGATCTCGCGGGTGCCGAGCAGGTGCTGGGAGATCGTCAGCGACCGCACGGTGTCCTCGGTGACGACGCCACCGGCGTTGCGGATGACGTGCGCGTCACCGACCTCCAGGCCCAGGAGCGGGAACAGCGGCATCCGGGAGTCCATGCAGGCCACGACGGCGACCTTGCGCGCCGGGGCCACCGGCTTGCTGCCGGGGAACCGCTCCGCCCACTCCGCGTTCGCCTCGAGCATCCGGTCGATCTCAGCCACGACCGGACGATAACCGGACCTGCCGCCGGCCGCGCTCCCGGGCGACCACCCCGGCCAGCGCCGCCGCGTCGAGCTCCGGCCGTCCCCCGGCGTGCGCCACCGTTCCCGCCGCCGCCGCTGCGCCGAGCCACGCCGCCTCCTCGGGCCCGCCCCCGCCGAGCAGCGCGGTCACGAGCGCCGCGACCCACACGTCCCCGGCCCCGGTCGGGTCGACCGGCGCCGCGCCGAGGTGCGGCACCAGCACCTCGCCGTCGGCCCACGCCGGGTCGACCTCCCCCACGCCCGCCGCCACCCCGGGAGCCGGGCCGGCGCGCCACGCCACCAGGTCGCCCTCCTCGCCGGAGGCCAGGGCCACCAGCCGAGGCCCGGCCGCCAGCAGCCGTGCGGCGGCGTCGCGGGCGTCGTCGGGTCCGGACAGCGGGTGCCCCACCAGGAGCTCGGCCTCGGCGGCGTCGGCCCGGACGACGTCCGCGCGCCGGAGCACCGTTTCCCGGGTGGCCGCGTCCTCCGGGGCGCCGTCGGCCACCACGAGCGCCGTCGCGGGGGCGCGCTCCAGGGCCGCGCGCACGGCCACGCCCGGCTGCTGGAGCTGGAGGCTCAGCACCCGGCAGCCCGCGATCAGCGCGCCCGCGGCGGCGACGTCGGCGGGGGTGAGCAGCACCGCGGGCGGCACGTCCTCCACCAGCCGTCGGCGGCCGCCGTCCTCGACCAGGTCGAGCAGGAGGGCGGTCGTCGCGCCCGGCCGGGTGACGACGCCCGAGACGCCGATGCCGTCGGCGGCGGCCTGCGCCAGCACGTCCCTCCCCGCGGCGTCGTCCCCGACGACGCCGACCAGCGCGACCGGGACGCCCAGCTGCGCGAGCGCGACCGCCTGGTTGGCGCCCTTCCCGCCGAGCAGCTCCCGGCGGCCGGTGGCGGAGGCCGAGCCCCCGGGGCCGGGCACCGCGGGGAGCCGGAGCACCAGGTCCCGGCCGATCTGCCCCAGCACCACGACCGCTGCCATGCCCGCACCTCCCCGGCCACCGCCGGTGTCGGGCACGCGGCCATGGGCGAGGATGTGCCCCGTGCGCACGGTCGAGGAACACCAGGCGGTCGTGAACGCCCTGCTGCCCGCCCTGCCCGAGGAGACCGTGCCGCTGGCCGAGGCGCACGGACGGGTGCTGGCGCGCGACGTCGTCGCCGAGGTGCCGTTGCCGGGCTTCGACAACTCGGCGATGGACGGCTACGCCGGTCGCTGGGCCGAGCTCGCCGGCGCCGAGGGCGGCCCGGTGCGGCTGCCGGTGGCCGAGGACATCCCCGCCGGCCGCACCGACGTCGTCCCGCTGGCGCCGGGCACCGTCCACCGCATCATGACCGGGGCCCCGCTCCCCCCGGGAGCCGACGTCGTCGTCCCGGTGGAGCTCACCGACGGCGGCACCGACGTCGTCGAGATCCGCGACCGCCCGGCGGCCGGGAGCCATCTGCGGGCGGCCGGCGAGGACATCGCCGCCGGCACGGTCGCGCTCTCCGCCGGCGCCCCGCTCGGCGCCGCCCAGCTGGGCCTGGCCGCGGCGGTCGGCGTCTCGGAGCTGGTCGTGCGGCGCCGCCCGCGGGTGCTGGTCCTCTCCACCGGCAGCGAGCTGGTCGCGCCCGGGCAGCCGCTGGCGCGCGGCCAGATCTACGAGTCCAACTCGGCGCTGCTGGCCGCCGCGGTCCAGGAGGCCGGGGGCATCCCGCGGCGGCTGCACTTCGTGCCCGACGACGTCGACCAGTTCCTCGCCACCGTGCGCGCCGAGGTGGCCTCCGCGGACCTGCTGATCACCAGCGGCGGGGTGAGCGCCGGCGCCTACGAGGTGGTCAAGGACGCCTTCCGCACGCTCGGCACGGTCGAGTTCGGCAAGGTCGCGATGCAGCCGGGCGGCCCCCAGGGCGCCGGCACGGTCGACGGCGTCCCCGTGGTCACCCTGCCCGGCAACCCGGTCAGCGCCTTCGTCTCGTTCGAGGTCTTCGTCCGCCCGGCGCTGCGCCGCGCCCTCGGCCACACCGCGCCCGACCGCCTGCGGGCCCCCGCCCGGCTGTCGGGGCCGCTGCGCTCGCCCGCGGGGCGCCGCCAGTTCCTGCGGGGCCGCTACGACGGCGGCGAGGTCTCCCAGGTCGGCGGGCCCGGCTCGCACCTGGTCGCGCACCTCGCCCGGGCCAACTGCCTGGTCGTCGTGCCCGAGGACGTCACCGAACTGCCCGCCGGCGCCGAGGTCGACGTCGTGCTGATCGAGGGAGCACTCCAGTGAGCGAGCCGCGTCTCACCCACGTCGACGAATCCGGCGCCGCCCGGATGGTCGACGTCTCCGCCAAGGCCGTCACCGCCCGCGAGGCCACCGCCGCCGGCCGGGTGCTGGTGGGTCCCGAGGTCGTCGCCCTGCTGCGGGGCGAGGGGGTGCCCAAGGGCGACGCCGTGGCCGTGGCGCGCATCGCCGGCATCGCCGGGGCCAAGCGGACGCCGGATCTCGTGCCGCTGTGCCACCCGATAGCGCTGCACGGGGTCACGGTCGACCTCCAGGTCACCGACGACGCCGTCGAGATCACCGCCACCGCGCGCACCGCCGACCGCACCGGGGTGGAGATGGAGGCGCTCACCGCGGTCACCGTGGCCGGGCTGACGATGATCGACATGGTCAAGGCGGTCGACCCGCGGGCGGCGATCACCGACGTCCGGCTGCTGCGCAAGTCCGGCGGCAAGAGCGGGGAGTGGACCCGGTGACCGCCGCGCTGCCGGCCGGCGCGCGGGCCGTCGTCCTCACCGCCTCGAACCGGGCCGCCGCCGGCGTCTACGAGGACCGCAGCGGCCAGGCGCTCGCCGCGGGGCTGCGGGAGCTCGGCTTCGCCGTCGAGGGGCCGCACGTGCGCCCCGACGACGTCGCGGAGCTCGAGGCCGTGCTCCGCAACGCGGTGGACCTCGGGGTCGACCTGGTGGTCACCACGGGCGGCACCGGCCTGTCCCCCACCGACGTCACCCCGGAGGCGACCCGTGCGGTGCTCGAGCGCGAGGCACCGGGGATCGCCGAGGCGGTGCGGCGGTACGGGGCGGAGCACGGCGTGCCGACGGCGGTCCTCTCCCGCGGCCTGGCGGGCACGGCCGCCCGCACGCTGATCGTCAACCTGCCCGGGTCCACCGGCGGCGTGAAGGACGGGCTCGCCGTCCTCGGCCCGCTGCTGCCGCACGTGGTGAGCCAGCTCCGCGGCGGGGACCATGTCTGAGGTCGTCCTCCGGACGACGCCGCGGCCAACGGCCGTCCCCGGCCTGCGCTGAGCGAGTCCGCGACACCACCGGAGGAGCCTCCGGCCCCGTCCGGCGCCGCCGCCGTCGCACGCTGCTCCCGCCAGGTGCCGCGTCAGTTCTCCGGTGCCAGCTGGATGCGCTCCGTGCGGGTGTAGACGTTGCAGCCGTCACCGCGGAGGAAACCCACCAGGGTGATGCCGACCTCGCGGGCCAGCTCCACGGCCAGGGATGACGGCGCCGACACGGCCGCGAGCAGCGGGATCCCCGCCATCGCGGCCTTCTGGGTGAGCTCGAAGCTGGCCCGGCCGCTCACCATCAGCACCTGCCCGGCCAGGGGGAGCCGGCCCTCGCGGACGCCGTCGCCGATCACCTTGTCCACCGCGTTGTGCCGGCCGACGTCCTCGCGCAGGGCGAGCAGCTCCCCGTCCGCGGTGAAGAGGCCTGCGGCGTGCAGCCCACCGGTCTTGTCGAACACCTGCTGCGCGGCGCGGAGCCGGTCGGGCAGCGCCAGCAGCACCTCCAGGGGGAGCTCGACGGCGTCCGCGGCGACGTCGAAGGAGGTCTTGGTGCGGATGGCGTCGATGCTGGCCTTGCCGCAGACGCCGCAGGAGCTGGACGTGTAGAAGTTCCGCTCCAGGCCCGTGTCCGGCAGCGGCACGCCGGGCGCGAGGTCGACGTCGACGACGTTGTAGGTGTTGCGGCCGTCGGCGTCCACGGAGTCGCAGTAGCGCAGGCCGGCGACGTCGTCGGCGCCGCGGATCACGCCCTCGGTCGCGAGGAACCCGTGCACCAGGTCGAAGTCGTCGCCGGGCGTGCGCATGGTGATCGCCAGGGCGGTGCCGCCCAGACGGATCTCCAGCGGCTCCTCCGCGGCGACCGTGTCCGGCCTGGTGGTGTGCTGCGACCCGCGGATGCGCAGCACGGGGGTGCGGCTGGTGACTCGTCCCACGCGGGCGACGGTACCCATGCCGCGCGCCTACGGTGTCGGCGTGGACCCGCTGACCCCCTACTCGGCCGTGGTGCTGGCCGGTGGCCGGGCCGAGCGGCTGGGTGGGCAGGCCAAGCCCCAGCTGCGGGTGGGCGGCCGGACGATGCTCGGCGCCGTCCTGGACGCGGTGGCCGACGCGCGGCGCCGGGTGGTCGTCGGACCGGCGCAGGACCTCCCCCACGACGTCGTCCTCACCCGCGAGTCGCCGCCCGGCGCCGGGCCGGTGGCCGCCCTGCGCGCCGGGCTGGAGCAGGTGGGGACGGCGGCCGTCGTCGTCCTCGCCGCGGACCTCCCGTTCCTCACCGCCGACCTGGTCGCCGAGCTGCGCGGGCGACTGCGGCGCGACGGGGTGCTGGTGGTCGACGACACCGGCCGCGACCAGTTCCTCCTGGGCGCCTGGGACACCGCCGCCCTGCGCGCGGCCGTCGCGGACCCGGCCGCGCCCCGGGCCCTGCACCGGGTGGTGGCCGGGCTGGCCGTCGACCGCTTCCACCCGCCGGTCGCCCCCGGCCGGCCCGCGCCGTGGCTGGACTGCGACACCCCGGAGGAGCTCGCGCGGGCCCGGGCGGTAGCCGGCGGGGCTGCCGGGTAGGGCCACCGGCATGCGCATCGTGCTCGCCGGGGCCCACGGGCAGGTCGCCCGCCGCCTCGGCCGTCTGCTGTCCGGCCGGGGCGACACCGTCGTCGGCCTCGTCCGCAACCCCGACCACCGGGCCGACCTGGAGGCCGACGGCACGACGCCGGTGGTGCTCGACCTCGAATCGGCCTCGGTCGAGGAGGTGGCCGAGGTGGTCCGGGGCGCCGACGCCGTCGTCTTCGCCGCGGGCGCCGGCCCGGGCAGCGGGGCGGCCCGCAAGGACAGCGTGGACCGGGGCGCCGCGGTGCTGCTCGCCGACGCCGCCGAGCGCGCGGGCGTGCGCACCTACCTGCTGGTCTCCTCGATGGGCACCGACCTGGTGGCCGGCAGCGGCACGCCGGACGGGCTCGACGAGGTGTTCGCCGCCTACCTGCGGGCCAAGCTCGCCGCCGAGCAGGACCTGCTGGCGCGCCCCGGGCTGGCGGTCACGGTGCTGCGGCCGGGCGGGCTCACCGACGACCCCGGCTCGGGCCGGGTCACCCTCGAACGGCACGTCGAGCGTGGCGAGATCCCGCGCGACGACGTCGCCGCCGTGCTGCTGGAGTTCCTGGGCCACCCCCGCGACGGCGCGGTCGTCGAGCTCGTCGCCGGTGGGACGCCGATCGAGGACGCGGTCGCCGCGGTGCCCTGACCCGCTGCCCACCCCGGACCGGGCGTCAGCCGCCCCGCCGGGCCCGGGTCACACCGGTGCGGGCGGCGAGCTCGCTGTCGGCCGGGTAGTCGACAGCGAGCAGCGTCAGGCCGTGGGCGGGCGCGACCGGGACCTCGCCGGCGCGTTCGGACAGACGCAGCAGGCCGGCCGGCCAGTCGAGCGGGCGCCGGCCCTCACCGACCGCGACGAGGGCGCCGACGAGGCTGCGCACCATCGAGTGGCAGAACGCGTCGGCCGAGGCGTCGATGCGGACGACCTCGACGCCGGAGGCCTCCGCCACCCGGGAGACGGTCAGCCGCAGCAGGGTGCGGATGGTCGTCGCCCCTTCGCGCCGCCTGCAGTAGGCGGCGAAGTCTTTCTCACCGAGCAGCATGCCCGCGGCGAGGTCCATCGCCGCGTCGTCCAGCCGTCGGGGCCAGGCCACCGTGTCGGCGCGGCGCAGCGGCGGCGGGCCGGCCGGGTCGTCGGTCAACCGGTACGCGTAGTGACGGGCCAGCGCGCCGAACCGCGCGTCGAAGTCCGGGTGCGCCTCGGTGACCGAACGGACGACGACGTCCGGTGGCAGCACGCCGCGGAGCCGCCGGACCAGCTTCGCCGACTGCTCGGTCCACAGCTCCCGCGGTACGTCACAGTGCACGACCTGACCGGTGGCGTGCACGCCGGCGTCCGTGCGGCCGGCGACCGTCAGGTCCACGTCCCGGCGCAGCACCGTGGCGAGGCCGCGCTCGAGCTCGTCCTGGACGGTCCGCACCGCCGGCTGACGCGCCCACCCGTGGAAGCCGGTCCCGTCGTACTGCACCGCCAGGCGGAGACGGACGAGCCCGCCACCGGAATCGGTGGCGGGCTCGTCCTGCGGCGCCGTGCAGGTCTCGGCACCCGTGATTGGCGTGGTCAGCGGCCGGTCACTTCGGGTCGGGCGCGGAGTCGCCGCCCTGGTACTGCTGGCCGGCGGTGGCCGCGTCGCCGAGCTCGGCGGCCTCGACCTCGGCCGCGGCGGCGCGGGCCACCTCGGGCGAGAGGACCGGGTCGTCGACGACGACGGCGTTCTCCCGCTGCGGCTGCGGCGTCACGGCGCCGTCGTCCTGGCGCTCGCCGTCGGGGTTGTAGAGGTCGGTGACGACCTCCTGCGCCTCGTCGGTGACGCTGCCGTCGGTTACGGCGGGCGAGGTGTCGCCGCCGGGACCGGTGGTCTCACCCTCGAACGTGGCGCCCTGGTCGCCGCCACCGGCGGAGACGCCGGCCGCGCCCGCACCGGCGACGTTCTCGGGGTTGCTCATCGCGCGTCCGTGCCCTCGTCCTCGGCGGCCGGCGCCTCGGCGACGGTCTCCTCCGGGGTGTCCGCGCTGTCGGCCGAGTCGGCGCTGTCGACCGAGTCGGCGCTGTCGACCGAGTCGGTCGGCTCTACCGCGTCGGTCGGCTCGACCGCGTCCGCGGTGACCTCACCGGAGACGGCGGCCGCGCCGGCGCCGGAGGCGAACTGGGTGCCGCGGGCCCGCTCTGCCTCGCCGACGGCCTGCTGACCGACGGTCAGGGCCTCGACCAGCTCGATGACCGCCATGGGGGCGTTGTCGCCCTTGCGCGGACCGACCTTGGTGATGCGGGTGTAGCCACCGGGGCGGTTCTCGTAGCGAGGACCGATCTCGGCGAAGAGCGTGTGGACGACGTCCTTGTCACGGATGGTCGTCATCACCTGACGACGGGCGTGCAGGTCACCGCGCTTGGCGAAGGTCACCAGCTTCTCGGCCAGCGGACGCAGCCGCTTGGCCTTCGCCTCGGTGGTGGTGATCCGCCCGTGCTCGAACAGCGAGGTGGCCAGGTTGGCCAGCATCAGCCGCTCGTGCGCGGGGGACCCGCCGAGACGGGGGCCCTTGGTGGGGGTGGGCATGTCGGTCCTTCCTCAGGCGGCCGGGCGCTCGATGCCGGCTGCATCCGTGGTGCAAAGCGTCGGTGGTGCTCGTTCAGTGTCGCGCGTCGGGCACCGGTGCCGGACGGCGGGTCGCCCCGCCGCCCGGCCCGGCCCCGTCCCGGGTCCCGCCCTGAGCGTGCGCAGGGTGGGGAGGACGGGGTACTTCTAGAGCTGCTCGGTCTCCTGGTAGGAGCCGTCGTCGAACTGCGCCTGGTCGTAACCCGCGGCGTACTCGCCCGTGCCCTGGTAGGCGTCGGTCTCGTAGCCCTCGTCGTAGCTCTCGATCGAGGTGGGGATGAACCCGGGCGGGCTGTCCTTGAGGGCCAGACCCATGGCGGCCAGCTTCATCTTGACCTCGTCGATCGACTTGGCCCCGAAGTTCCGGATGTCCAGCAGGTCGGCCTCGGAACGGGTGACGAGCTCACCGACGGTGTGCACGCCCTCGCGCTTCAGGCAGTTGTAGGACCGGACGGTGAGGTCCATGTCCTCGATCGGCATCGAGAAGTTCGCGATGTCGGCGGCCTCGGCCGGGCTGGGCCCGACCTCGATGCCCTCGGCGTCGATGTTCAGCTCGCGCAGCAGGCCGAAGAGCTCCACCAGCGTCGACCCGGCCGACGCGATGGCGTCGCGCGGGGCGATGGAGGGCTTGGTCTCGACATCGACCACCAGGCGGTCGAAGTCGGTGCGCTGCTCGACACGGGTGGCCTCGACGGCGTACGTCACCTTGAGGACCGGCGAGTAGATCGAGTCGACGGGGATGCGACCGATCTCCTGGCCGGGCTGCTTGTTCTGCGGGGCCGGCACGTAGCCGCGGCCGCGCTCGACGACCAGCTCGATCTCCAGGCGGCCCTTCCCGTTGAGGGTCGCGATGTGCAGCTCGGGGTTGTGCACCTCGACCCCGGCCGGCGGCGCGATGTCCGCGGCGGTGACCTCACCCGGGCCCTGCTTGCGCAGGTACATGGTCACCGGCTCGTCGGAGTCGGAGCTGACCACCAGGCTCTTGAGGTTCAGGATGATCTCGGTGACGTCCTCCTTGACGCCCGGCACGGTGGTGAACTCGTGCAGGGTGCCCTCGATGCGGATGCTGGTGACAGCGGCACCGGGGATGGACGACAGCAGCGTGCGCCGCAGGGAGTTGCCGAGGGTGTAGCCGAAGCCCGGCTCGAGCGGCTCGATGACGAACCGCGAGCGCTGCTCCGAGATGGTCTCCTCGGTCAGCGTGGGGCGCTGTGCGATGAGCATTGCGTTTCTCCTCCAGATCCTCCGGCATCCGCCATATGACGCCGTGAGGGTGGTGCTGGCTCCGGCGGGCATCTGTCCGCCCGCCGGAGCCGTGGTGACGCGATGGAACGGCCCTCTGCAGGGTCCCACCGCGAGCGTGCGAGTGGTGGGGGGCAGAGGGGTCCTTCTACTTCGAGTAGAGCTCCACGATCAGCTGCTCCTGGACCGGGGTGTCGATCACCTGGCGGGCCGGGATGCCGTGGACCAGCACGCGCAGCTGGGTGCTGATGACCTCGAGCCACGGCGGCACAGGGCGCTCGCCGGCGCGGGCCTGGGCCACCTCGAACGGCATCATCGTGCGCGACTTCTCGGCCACCTCGACGATGTCGTTCTCGCTGACGCGGTAGGACGGGATGTCGACCTTGCGGCCGTTCACCCGGATGTGGCCGTGGCGCACCAGCTGGCGGGCCATGTCGCGGGACTCGGCGAAGCCGGCCCGGTAGACCACGTTGTCCAGCCGCGACTCGAGGATCTGCAGCAGGACCTCACCGGTCTTGCCCGTCTTGCGGTTGGCCTCTTCGTAGTAGCCGCGGAACTGCTTCTCCAGCACGCCGTAGATGCGGCGGGCCTTCTGCTTCTCGCGCAGCTGCAGCAGGTACTCGCTGTCCTTGCTGCGACCCCGCCCGTGCTCGCCCGGCGGGTACGGCCGGATCTCGATCGGGCACTTCGGGGACTCGCACTTGCTGCCCTTGAGGAACAGCTTCATCTTCTCGCGCCGGCACAGGCGGCAGTCGGCTCCGGTGTAACGGGCCACGTCAGGTACTCCTCGTTCGTCTCGTCAGTGGACCGCGGTCAGACCCGGCGGCGCTTCTTGGGGCGGCAGCCGTTGTGCGGCTGCGGCGTCACGTCCTGGATCTGACCGACCTCGAGGCCCGTGGCCTGCAGCGATCGGATCGCGGTCTCGCGGCCGGAGCCGGGACCCTTCACGAAGACGTCGACCTTGCGCATGCCGTGCTCCTGCGCCTTGCGGGCAGCGTTCTCGGCGGCCATCTGCGCGGCGAACGGCGTCGACTTGCGCGAGCCCTTGAAGCCCACGTGGCCGGCCGAGGCCCAGCTGATCACGTTCCCGGTCGGGTCGGTGATCGAGACGATCGTGTTGTTGAACGTGCTCTTGATGTGCGCAGCACCGTGAGCGACGTTCTTCTTCTCCTTGCGGCGGACCTTCTTGGCACCGGCCGCGGCGCGAGCCCTGGGAGGCATATGTCTGTCGAATCCTTTGTCTTTCGTGGCCTGGATCCGGTGAGGCTGCGTACGGGCCGCAAGCCGAGCCGGGGGGCACTCGAGGGGCGCCTGATCCGTGCACCTTTTCCGGGGGTGCACGGGGGCGGAGCCCCCGGGTGATTACTTCTTACCGGCCTTCTTCTTGCCGGCGATGGTCTTGCGCGGGCCCTTGCTCGAGCGCGCGTTGGTCTTGGTGCGCTGACCGTGCACCGGGAGACCGCGGCGGTGCCGCAGGCCCTGGTAGCAACCGATCTCCACCTTGCGACGGATGTCGGCGGCCACCTCGCGGCGCAGGTCACCCTCGACGCGGAAGTGCTCGTCGATGTAGTCGCGCAGCTTCAGCAGGTCCTCGTCACTGAGGTCCTTGGCGCGCAGGTCCGGGCTGACGCCCGTCGCGGCCAGGGTCTCCTTGGCGTGGTGCTTGCCGATGCCATAGATGTAGGTGAGCGCGATCTCCATCCGCTTCTCGCGGGGCAGGTCGACGCCAGCCAGTCGTGCCATGTTCAGGTACTCCCTCAGCCCTGGCGCTGCTTGTGCCGGGCGTTGTCGCAGATGACCATGACCCGGCCGTGCCGGCGGATCACCTTGCACTTGTCGCAGATCTTCTTCACCGACGGCTGGACCTTCACCGGTGCCGCCCCTCATTCCTCGAAATCGATGTGCCGGGACCCCGCACCACGTGCGGGTCCGCGACGGTCACTTGTAGCGGTAGACGATGCGACCGCGCGTCAGGTCGTAGGGCGAGAGCTCCACGACCACGCGGTCCTCGGGCAGGATGCGGATGTAGTGCTGCCGCATCTTGCCGCTGATGTGGGCGAGCACCCGGTGCCCGTTCTGCAGCTCGACCCGGAACATCGCGTTGGGCAGCGGCTCGACGACGCGACCCTCGACCTCGATGGCCCCGTCCTTCTTCGCCATGCCCTACACGCACTCCTTGACTCGGTGGTACTGGATCCTCGTGCGCCCGCGCCGGTACCCGGCTGGACGCGCTCGGAGATTGCAGATCGGGTGGTGCTGACGCTCTCGCAGAGGGCGCCCCGGGTCATGCGGCCACAGCACGACGACGGAGCGGCGCTAGCGCCACAGAAGATCGTACCCCCGTGCCCCACGAGTCACCAACCCGCCCCCGGAGTGACGACCCGCACCCCCGACGACGGGCTGGAGCGGCCCCGTCGCAGGGGCCCGCCGTGAGCGTGCGAACGGTGGGGGGCGACGGGGCCCTTCTAGGAGCGCGGCGTGATGCCGAACGGGGCGAGACCGGCGGCCCCGCCGTCCTCGGCGGTCAGGACCCACGGGCCCTCGGGGGTGATGGCCACCGTGTGCTCGAAGTGCGCGGCGCGCGACCCGTCCTTGGTGACGACGGTCCAGCCGTCCTCGAGCTCGACCGTCGCGGGGTCCCCCACCGTGACCATCGGCTCGATCGCCAGCGCCAGGCCGGGGACGAGCTTGGGGCCTCGACCCGGACGCCCGTAGTTGAGCACGTGCGGGTCCTGGTGCATCTCGGTCCCGATGCCGTGGCCGCCGTAGTTGTCGACGATCCCGTACGGGTGCTGCTCCCGGCGGATCTCCTGCTCGACCGCCGAGCTGATGTCGGTGAGCCGGCCCCCGGCCACCGCACGCGCGAGACCGGCCCACATCGAGCGCTCGGTCACGGCCATCAGCGCGGCGTCCTCCGCCGAGGGCTCTCCCACGGTCAGCGTCACGGCGGAATCGCCGTGCCACCCGTGGAGGATGGCCCCGCAGTCGATGGAGATGTTGTCGCCCTCGGCCAGGGCCCGGCTCGTGCTCGGGATGCCGTGCACGATCTCGTCGTTGATCGACGCGCAGATGCTGCCGGTGAAGCCGTGGTACCCGAGGAAGGACGGGACGGCGCCCGCGCTCCGGATGTGGTCCTCGGCGATCGCGTCCAGCTCCCCGGTGGTCACACCGGGCCGGATCGCGGCGCGGACCGCGGCGATGGCCCCCGCGACGACGAGGCCGGCGCCCCGCATCAGCTCGATCTCGTGCGCCGTCTTGATCTGGATCATGCGTCCACTCCACTTCGCGAGCAACGGAAGGCGGCCGAGGATGCCTGCCGTCATCTGCCGCGTCGCTCCTTCACCGCGCCCCGCCGTCCGGTCAGACGGCAGCCGGGTGACCGGACTCGCCGTCGGCACCGAGCGCACGCAGCGCCCGGGCCGTGACCTCCTCGACGGAGCCGATCGCGTCGATCCGCGCGAGCAGGCCCTCTCCCTCGTAGAAGCCCGACAGAGGCGCGGTCTGTTCCCGGTAGACCTTCAGGCGGTGCCGCACGGTCTCCGGCTTGTCGTCGTCCCGCTGCACCATCTCGCCGTCGACGAGCATCCGGCGTCCCGAGAGCCGGCGGACCAGCTCCTCCTCGTCCACGACCAGTTCGAGCACGCGGTCGAGCTTCTGACCGAGCTCGGCCAGCGACTCCCGGAGCTGCTCGGCCTGGGCGATCGTGCGGGGGAAGCCGTCGAGCAGGAAGCCCGCCGCGGCGTCGTCCTCGGCCAGCCGGTCCTTGACCATGGCGACCGTGATCTCGTCGGGGACGAGGTCGCCGGCGTCCATGTAGACCTTGGCCTTGCGGCCGAGCTCGGTCTGCCCGCTCACGTTCGCCCGGAAGATGTCACCCGTCGAGATCGCGGGGACGCCGAGCTTGCCGGCGATGATCTGCGCCTGGGTGCCCTTGCCCGCTCCGGGCGGCCCCAGGAGGACGACGCGCACTACTTCAGGAACCCTTCGTAGTTGCGCTGGTTGAGTTGCGTCTCGATCTGCTTCACCGTCTCCAACCCCACTCCGACCATGATCAGGACCGCGGTCCCACCGAACGGGAAGTTCTGGTTCTGGCCCTCCTGCGTGATCGACAGGAAGAGGTTCGGCAGGACGGCGACCAGGCCCAGGTAGATCGAGCCCGGAAGCGTGATCCGGGACAGGACGTACTGCAGGTACTCGGCGGTCGGGCGACCCGGGCGGATGCCGGGGATGAAGCCGCCGTAGCGCTTCATGTCGTCGGCCCGTTCCTCCGGGTTGAACGTGATCGACACGTAGAAGTACGTGAAGAAGATGATCATCGCGAAGTAGATCGCGACGTGCACCGGGCTGCTCTGGTCGATGACGTAGGTCTCGAAGAAGCGCCGGACCGCGCCCGTCTCGCTGCCCTGCAGCTGGGTGAGCAGCTGCGGCAGGTACAGCAGCGACGAGGCGAAGATGACCGGGATGACGCCGGCCTGGTTCACCTTCAGCGGGAGGTAGGTGGACGTGCCGCCGTACATGCGGCGCCCGACCATCCGCTTGGCGTACTGCACCGGGATGCGCCGCTGGGCCTGCTCGACGTAGACGACCGTGCCGATGATGACGACCGCGAAGGCGCACACGACGGCGAAGACCACGCCGCCGCGGGTCTGCAGGATCGCACCGCCCTCGGCCGGGATCCGGGCCGCGATCGAGGTGAAGATCAGCACGGACATGCCGTTGCCGATCCCCTTCTCGGTGAGGAGCTCGCCGAGCCACATGATCAGGGCCGTCCCGGCGGTCAGCGTGATCACCAGGATGATCGTCGTCCAGACCGACTGCGAGGGGATGATCTGCTCGCTGCAGTTCGGGAACAGCTGCCCGCTCCGGGCGAGGGCGATGATGCCGGTGCTCTGCAGGACGGCGAGCGCGATGGTGAGGTACCGGGTGTACTGGGTCAGCTTGGCCTGACCCGACTGCCCTTCCTTCTTCAGCTGCTCGAAGCGCGGGATCACCACCACCAGCAGCTGCACGATGATGCTCGCCGTGATGTACGGCATGATCCCGAGCGCGAACACCGAGAGCCGCAGCAGCGCGCCGCCGGAGAAGAGGTTCACCAGCGAGTAGAGGTCCCGCTGGTCGGAGGCCTGCGCCTGCTCCAGGCAGCTGTTGATCGCCTCGACCGAGACACCGGGGCCGGGGACCGCGGCCCCCAGCCGGTAGATGGCGATGATCGCCAGGGAGAACAGCAGCTTGCGCCGGAGGTCTGGCGTCCGGAACGCCGCGGCGAACGCCTGCAGCACGTGCCCTCCCCTGGTTCGGTCGAGTGAGGTTAGCAACGGGCCCGTCCCGCGGAGCGGGACGGGCCCGTGTCGATCCCCCCGGAGGGACGCGTCGCGGTCTGTCGACCGGTTCGGCCCTCCGGGGGATCCGTGTTCAGATGCGGGTGGTGCTGCCTCCGGCCGCGGCGATCTTCTCGGCCGCCGAGGCGGAGAAGGCGTTCGCGTGGACGTCGACCTTGACCCCGCCGAGCTCACCGGTACCGAGCACCTTGACCGGCTGGCCACGGCGCACCGCGCCGGCCTCGGCCAGGGTGTCCGGGTTGACCGGGCCGCCCTGCGGGAACAGCGCCGCGATCCGGTCGAGGTTGACGACCTGGAAGACGACCTTGTTGTTGTTCTTGAAGCCCGAGAGCTTGGGCAGCCGCATGTTCAGCGGGGTCTGCCCACCCTCGAACCGCGCGGCGACGGTGCCCCGCGCGCCGGTGCCCTTGGTACCGCGTCCGGCCGTCTTGCCCTTGGAGCCCTCACCGCGACCCACGCGGGTCTTCTTGGTGTGGGCGCCCGGGGCCGGCCGCAGGTGGTGGACCTTCAGTGTCATAGCGAGTCTTTCCTCAGACTTCTTCGACGGTGACCAGGTGCGGCACCGTCGCGACCATCCCGCGGATCTCGGGACGGTCCTCCTGGACGACCGAGTCGTTGATCCGCTTCAGCCCCAGCGAACGCAGCGTCTGACGCTGGTTCGGCTTGGTGCCGATGGCCGACTTGATCTGGGTCACCTTGAGCTGCGCCACGTCACACCCCCTGGCCCGCACGCGCACGCAGCATGGCGGCCGGGGCCACGTCCTCGAGGGGCAGACCGCGGCGGGCCGCGATCTCCTCGGGGCGGACGAGGTCCTTCAGCGCCTGCATGGTGGCGTGCACGATGTTGATCGGGTTCGACGAACCGAGGCTCTTGGAGAGCACGTCGTGGATCCCGGCGCACTCGAGCACGGCACGCACCGGCCCACCGGCGATGACACCGGTACCGGGGCTGGCCGGCTTCAGCAGCACGACGCCCGCCGCCGCCTCACCCTGCACGGGGTGCGGGATGGTGCTGGCGATGCGCGGCACCTTGTAGAAGTGCTTCTTGGCCTCCTCGACGCCCTTGGCGATCGCCGCGGGCACCTCCTTGGCCTTGCCGTAGCCGACGCCCACGGTGCCGTCACCGTCGCCCACGATCACCAGGGCGGTGAAGCTGAAGCGCCGACCACCCTTGACGACCTTGGACACGCGGTTGATGGCCACCACGCGCTCGATGTAGTTGCTCTTCTCGGCGGGCGCGCCCCCGGGGCCCCGCCCGCCGTCACGGCGGTCCCGGCGGTCGTTGCCGCCGCCGGCGCCGCCGCCGCGTCGCTGTGGTCCTGGCATCAGACGTCCCTCTCGATCTGCTCGCTCGTGCTGGTGGGGTGGGTGGTCATCAGAAGTCCAGCCCACCCTCGCGGGCACCGTCGGCCAGGGCGGCGATGCGCCCGGCGTAGCGGTTGCCCCCGCGGTCGAAGACGACCGCCGTGATGCCGGCGGCCTTCGCGCGCTCGGCCACCAGGCCACCGACCTGACGGGCCAGGGCGGACTTGTCGCCCTCGGCGCCGCGCAGGCTGGCGTCCATGGTGGAGGCGCTCACCACGGTGCGACCGACGGTGTCGTCGACGATCTGCACGTGGATGTGGCGCGCGCTGCGCTTGACCACCAGGCGCGGACGCTCCGGCGTGCCGGAGACCCGCTTGCGCAGCCGGTTGTGCCGACGAAGCCGCGAGACGCGGCGCGCCGTGCTGATGTCGGTGCCGACGGGCTTGCGGCCGCCGGCGCTCTTCCCGTTCGTGGGAGCAGTTGCCTGAGCCATCACTTACCCGTCTTCCCGACCTTGCGCTTGACGACCTCGCCCTGGTACCGCACACCCTTGCCCTTGTACGGGTCGGGCTTGCGGATCTTGCGGATCTTGGCCGCCACCTCACCGACCAGCTGCTTGTCGATGCCGCTGACCCGGAGGCGGGTCGGGGACTCGACAGCGAAGGTGATGCCCTCCGGGGCCTTCACCGGCACGGGGTGGCTGAAGCCCAGGGCGAACTCGAGGTCCGAGCCGCGAGCCTGGACGCGGTAACCGACGCCGACGATCTCGAGGGTCTTGGTGTAGCCCTCGGTGACGCCGGTGATCATGTTGGCGATCAGAGTCCGCGAGAGCCCGTGCAGGGCGCGGTTCTGCCGCTCGTCGTTGGGGCGCTGGACCCGCAGCGTGCCGTCCTCGTCGCGCTCGACGGTGATCGGCGCGGCGACCGTGTGGCTGAGAGCGCCCTTGGGTCCCTTCACGCTGACCGTCTGACCGTCGATGGCGACGTCCACACCACCGGGCACGGCGATCGGGAGTCGTCCGATCCGTGACATCTTCGCTCGCTCCTCTTACCAGACGTAGGCGAGGACTTCCCCACCCACGCCCTTCTTGTTCGCCTGCTTGTCGGTCAGCAGCCCGGTCGAGGTCGAGATGATCGCCACGCCGAGACCGCCGAGCACCTTGGGCAGTGCGGTGGACTTCGCGTACACCCGCAGACCGGGCTTGGAGACCCGGCGGACCCCCGCGATGCTGCGCTCGCGGTTGGGGCCGTACTTCAGGTCGATGACCAGCTGCTTGAAGGGGTTGCCGTCCTTGTCGACGTCGTCGACGCGCCAGCCGGCGATGTAGCCCTCCTGCTGGAGGATCTCGGCGATGTGCGTCTTCAGCTTCGACGACGGCATGACCGCGGAGTCGTGGTACGCCTGGTTGGCGTTGCGCAGACGCGTCAGCATGTCTGCGATCGGATCGGTCATCGTCATGACGTGAGTGGTGCCTCTCTCGCCGCGGTTCCTCGTGCGCCGGGTCTCAGGGACTTGGCGCCGGGCCTCTCGGCGATCAGTAACGGAATGGAACGGCTCGGCTGCAGGGACCCGCGGCGCGCGAAGCGTGTCGTGGGGCGCAGCCGAGTCCTTCTACCAGGAGCTCTTGCGGACGCCGGGGAGCTCCCCGGCGTGAGCCATCTCCCGCAGGCAGATCCGGCACAGGCCGAACTTGCGGAAGACCGAGTGCGGGCGACCGCACCGCTGGCAGCGGGTGTAGCCGCGCACCTTGAACTTGGGGGTGCGAGCTGCCTTGTTGATCAGCGCCTTCTTGGCCATCTCTTCTCTCCTGCCCGGCTCAGCGGACGGTCGTGATGACGGGCTGGCCGGCGAAGGGGAAGCCGAGCTGGCGGAGCAGCTCGCGACCCTCCTCGTCGTTGGTCGCGGTCGTGACCAGCGTGATGTCCATGCCGCGGGGACGGTCGATCTTGTCGACGTCGATCTCGCGGAACATCGACTGCTCGGTCAGGCCGAACGTGTAGTTGCCGTTGCCGTCGAACTGCTTGGCGTTGAGGCCGCGGAAGTCACGGATGCGGGGCAGGGCGAGCGACAGCAGGCGGTCGAGGAACTCCCACATGCGGTCGCCGCGGAGGGTGACCTTCGCGCCGATGGGCATGCCCTCGCGGAGCTTGAACTGCGCGATGGACTTGCGGGCCCGGACGACAGCCGGCTTCTGGCCGGTGATGGCGGTGAGGTCGCGGACCGCGCCGTCCATCAGCTTCGCGTCGCGGGTGGCCTCGCCGACGCCCATGTTGACGACGATCTTCGTCAGGCGCGGGATCTGCATGACGTTCTCGTAGCCGAACTCCGACTGGAGGGCGGGCACGATCGTCTCGCGGTAGTGGGCGAGCATGCGGGGCAGCTCACGGGTGGGTGCGCTCATGAGGTTCAGAGGTCCTTACCGGTGCGCCGCGAGACCCGGATGCTGCGGCCTTCCTCGTCCTTGCGGTAGCCGACCCGGGTCGGCTTCTCCTCGGAGTCGACCACCATCACGTTGCTCACGTGGATGGGCGCCTCCTGCGTGACGATCCCGCCCTGCTGGGCGCCGCGCTGGTTCGAGCTGATGCGGGTGTGCTTGCGCACGCGGCCGACACCCTCGACCAGCACGCGCTGGAGCTTGGGGTAGGCGGCGATGACACGCCCCTTCGCGCCCTTGTCCTTGCCGGACAGCACGAGGACGGTGTCGCCCTTCTTGACCTTCATCGACGGCGTCTTGCCGTTGCTGGCAGCAGCCATGATCACAGCACCTCCGGGGCGAGCGAGATGATCCGCATGAAGCGCTTGTCGCGGAGCTCCCGGCCGACGGGCCCGAAGATGCGCGTACCGCGCGGGTCGCCGCTGTCGCGGATGATGACAGCGGCGTTCTCGTCGAAGCGGATGTAGGAGCCGTCGGGACGACGCCGCTCCTTCACCGTGCGGACGACGACGGCCTTGACCACGTCGCCCTTCTTGACGCCGGCACCCGGCAGCGCGTCCTTCACGGTGCCGACGATGACGTCGCCGATGCCCGCGTAGCGTCGCCCGGAGCCACCGAGAACCCGGATGCAGAGGATCTCCTTCGCACCGGTGTTGTCGGCGACTCGCAGCCGCGACTCCTGCTGGATCACGTCCTACTCCCCAATACTTGTGGTGACAGCCGGGCCGGAACGGTGAACCGGCTGTCCGGCACTCGCGTGCGGACGCACCGGCGGCTGCTGCCGCCGGTGCGTCCGAAGCACGGGTACCGGGATGCGGCGCGCGACCCCCGTCGAGCGGTGGGGTGCGCGCCAGTCGTTCAGGGTACTCCTACCCGTCGCGTCCCTGCCGGGCCGCCTCCTGCTGGGCTTACTTGGCCTTCTCGATGACCTCGACCAGCCGCCACCGCTTGGTGGCCGACGTCGGCCGGGTCTCCATGATCTGCACGCGGTCACCGACGCCGGCGACCCCCTGCTCGTCGTGGGCCTTCAGCTTGCTGGTCCGCCGGATGACCTTGCCGTACAGGCCGTGCTTCACGCGGTCCTCGACCTCGACGACGATGGTCTTCTCCATCTTGTCGCTGACGACGAGGCCCTCGCGGACCTTGCGGTAGCCACGGCCGGCCAGTCCGGGGCCGGACGACTGCTGGGTCTCGCTCATGCCACACCCTCGCTCGGGGCGACCGAGAGACCCAGCTCGCGCTCGCGCATGATCGTGTAGATCCGGGCGATGTCGCGGCGGACGGTCTGCAGTCGCCGGTTGTTGTCCAGCTGGCCGGTGGCCACCTGGAACCGCAGGTTGAACAGTTCTTCCTTCGACTCGCGCAGCCGCGCGGCGAGCTCATCCGCGGAGAGCTCGCGCAGCTCGGGAGCGGTCAGACCAGCGGCCATCACACTTCTCCTTCACGCGTGATGAAGCGGCACTTCATCGGCAGCTTGTGGATCGCGCGGCGCATGGCCTCGCGGGCCACGGGCTCGGCGACACCGGACAGCTCGAACAGCACGCGGCCGGGCTTGACGTTGGCCACCCACCACTCGGGCGAGCCCTTACCGGAGCCCATGCGGGTCTCGGCGGGCTTCTTGGTCAGCGGACGGTCGGGGTAGATCGAGATCCACACCTTTCCGCCACGACGGATGTGCCGGGTCATCGCGATACGCGCCGACTCGATCTGCCGGTTGGTCACGTACGCCGGCTCCAGGGCCTGGATGGCGTACTCACCGAAGTTGATCTCGGTGCCGCCCTTGGCCCGGCCGGTGCGGCTCGGGTGGTGCTGCTTGCGGTGCTTGACGCGCCGTGGGATGAGCATGGCTCAGCTCTCCGTGTTCTGGGCGGGCGGGGCCGTCGACGACGCAGCCTCGGCGGCAGCGGTCGCCTCGGGGCCGGCTGCCTCGGCGATGGTCTGCTCGGGAGCGACCTCACCGGAGGTCTGCGCGACCACGGCATCCGTGGTGTCGGTCGTCGCGTCGGCCACCGGACCGGTCGAGGACTGGACCGCGGCACGCCCGGCCTCGGTGCCCCCGGCGGTGGTGCCCGAGGAGCCCGATCGCCGCTGGGGCCGCTGGGCCCGCTCACGACGCTGCTGGCGGTCGGCGAGGGCCTCGAGGGCGGCGCGCTCGGCGCGCGAGCCGCTGACGTCGCCCTTGTAGATCCACACCTTGACGCCGATGCGACCGAAGGTCGTCCGGGCCTCGTAGATGCCGTAGTCGATGTTCGCGCGGAGCGTGTGCAGGGGCACGCGGCCCTCGCGGTAGAACTCCGAGCGGCTCATCTCCGTGCCGCCGAGGCGACCGGAGCACTGCACCCGGATGCCCTTGACCTGCGGGCTGCGCTGGGCCGACTGCATGGCCTTGCGCATCGCGCGGCGGAAGCTGACCCGGCTGGAGAGCTGCTCGGCGACGCCCTGGGCGACCAGCTGCGCGTCCGACTCGGGGTTCTTGACCTCGAGGATGTTCAGCTGCACCTGCTTGCCGGTGAGCTTCTCGAGCTCGCCGCGGATGCGGTCGGCCTCGGCGCCGCGGCGGCCGATGACGATGCCCGGGCGGGCGGTGTGGATGTCGACGCGGACCCGGTCACGGGTGCGCTCGATCTCCACCTTGGAGATGCCGGCCCGCTCCATGCCCTTGGACATGAGCTTGCGGATCGCGACGTCTTCCTTGACGTAGTCCTTGTACAGCTTGTCCGCGTACCACCGGGACTTGTAGTCGGTGGTGATCCCGAGTCGGAACCCGTGCGGGTTGACCTTCTGACCCACTATCGGGTCCCTCCCCTCGTGTTGCTGGTGGACTGCTGGGTGGCCGGGCCCGACTGACCGGTGTCCCGGCGCGCCTTGCGCGACTTCTGCGCGAGGACGGCGCTGCTGGCCACCTCGCTCACCTCGATGGTGATGTGGCTGGTCCGCTTGTTGATGCGGAACGCCCGGCCCTGCGCACGCGGACGGATCCGCTTCAGCGTGGGGCCCTCGTCGACGTACGCCGCGCTGACCACGAGTGCAGCCGGGTCCAGCTGCAGGTTGTGCTCGGCGTTGGCCACCGCGCTGGCGACGACCTTGGCGACCGGCTCACTGGCCGACTGCGGGGCGAAGCGCAGCAGCGCCAGCGCCTCGTCGGTCGGCAGGTAGCGGATCAGGTCCACCACTCGGCGGGCCTTCATGGGGGTCACGCGGACGAACCGGGCCGTAGCCCGGGCGACCGGCGCCTCCTGTCCCAACTGGGAAGTCATCTGAATCTCTCTCTACCTGGTCAGCCCCGCCGCGAGCGGCGGTCGTCCTTGACGTGCCCGCGGAAGGTGCGCGTGGGCGCGAACTCCCCGAGCTTGTGCCCGACCATCGCCTCGGTGACGAACACCGGGACGTGCTTGCGGCCGTCGTGCACCGCGAGGGTGTGGCCCAGCATGTCGGGGATGATCGTCGAGCGGCGTGACCAGGTACGGATCACGTTCTTGGTGCCCTTTTCGTTCTGGGCGTCCACCTTCTTGAGCAGGTGGTCGTCGACGAACGGGCCCTTCTTCAGGCTGCGTGGCATTCGGCTCTCCTCTACCGCCGGTTACCCGGGCTCAGCGCTTCTTGTTGGCGCGCCGGCGGCGCACGATCAGGGCGTCACTGGCCTTCCGCTTGCGCGTCCGGCCTTCCGGCTTGCCCTTGGGGTTCACCGGGTGGCGACCACCGGAGGTCTTGCCCTCACCACCACCGTGCGGGTGGTCCACCGGGTTCATGGCGACACCGCGGACGGTCGGGCGCTTGCCCTTCCAGCGCATGCGGCCGGCCTTGCCCCAGTTGATGTTCGACTGCTCGGCGTTGCCCACCTCGCCGACGGTCGCGCGGCAGCGCACGTCGACGTTGCGGATCTCGCCCGACGGCATGCGCAGCTGCGCGAAGCGACCCTCACGGGCGACCAGCTGGACGCTGGTCCCCGCGGAGCGGGCGATCTTCGCGCCGCCACCGGGACGGAGCTCGATGGCGTGAACCACGGTGCCGACCGGGATGTTCCGCAGCGGCAGGTTGTTGCCGGGCTTGATGTCGGCGGCGGGGCCGCACTCCACCAGGTCGCCCTGCTTGAGCCGCGCCGGCGCGATGATGTAGCGCTTCTCGCCGTCGGCGAAGTGCAGGAGCGCGATCCGCGAGGTGCGGTTCGGGTCGTACTCGATGTGCGCGACCTTGGCCGGCACGCCGTCCTTGTCGGCGCGACGGAAGTCGATCACCCGGTACGCGCGCTTGTGCCCACCGCCCTGGTGACGAGCGGTGACCTTCCCGTGCACGTTGCGCCCGCCACGACCGTGCAGCGGTCGGACCAGCGACTTCTCGGGGTGGTCTCGCGTGACCTCGGCGAAGTCGGCGACGCTGGAGCCGCGGCGGCCCGGCGTCGTCGGCTTGTACTTGCGGATAGCCATTGCTGACTCAGTCCTCTATCTCTGGTCCGAACGGTCCAGGCGCTCAGGCGCCGGGACCACCGAAGATCTCGATGCGGTCGCCGGCAGCCACGGAGACGATGGCGCGCTTGGTGTCCTTGCGCTTGCCCATCTGCGCGCCGCGGCTGCGCTTGCGCTTGCCCTGGCGGTTGATCGTGTTCACGCCGAGGACCTTCACCTTGAAGATCTGCTCGACCGCGATCTTGATCTGCGTCTTGTTGGCATCCGGCCGCACGATGAACGTGTACTGGTTGCCGTCGAGAAGGCCGTAGCTCTTCTCGGAGATGACCGGGGCGAGCAGGACGTCCCGGGGGTCGCGGACGCTCATGCCTTCTCCTCGGTGGTCTCTTCGACGGTGCCCTCGCCGACGGCGGGGGCGATGGACGGGATGCCACCCGGCGTCTCGTGGGTGGCGAGGTCCGGCAGGTCCGCGCCGGAGCGCTTGCCCTTGGCCGGACCCGCGACGAACTCCGCCAGCGCCGTCTCGGTGAAGACCACCTCGTCGGACACCAGCACGTCGTACGTGTTGAGCTGGCCGGCCTCGATCAGGTGCACCTCGGGCACGTTGCGCAGGCTCACCCAGTTGAGGACGTCGTCGCGGTCGAGGACCACGAGGACGCGCTTGGCCTGGGTGACGGCGTGCAGCGTGGCCAGGGCGGCCTTCGTCTTGGGGGCGTCGCCGTCGACGAACGCGGAGACCACGTGCACCCGGCCCTCGCGGGCCCGGTCGGAGAGGGCACCGCGCAGGGCGGCGGCCTTCATCTTCTTCGGGGTCTTCTGCTCGTAGTTGCGCGGCTGCGGGCCGTGGACGATGCCACCACCGGCGAACTGCGGCGCACGCGTCGAACCCTGGCGGGCGCGACCGGTGCCCTTCTGGCGGTACGGCTTGGCGCCACCACCGCTCACCTGGCCCCGCGTCTTCGTCGCGTGCGTGCCCTGACGGGCCGCTGCCAGCTGTGCGACGACCACCTGGTGCATCAGGGAGACGTTCGCGCTGGCGTCGAAGAGCTCACCGGGCAGCGTGACGCTGCCGGAGGTCTCCCCCGCCGGGGTGCGGACGTCGACCTGGCGGTCGGTGCGCGTGTCGGTCGATGAGGTCACTTGTCGTCACTCCCCACGGGCCCGCCCTTGACGGCCGAACGGACGAGCACGAGGCCGCCCTTCGGGCCGGGGATGGCGCCCTTGATCAGCAGCAGACCGCGCTCGGCGTCCACCTTGTGGACGACCAGCGACAGGGTCGTGGTCTTGACCGCACCCATGCGGCCGGCCATGCGCAGGCCCTTGAAGACCCGGCCCGGCGTCGAGGCGCCACCGATGGAGCCCGGCGACCGGTGCTTGCGCTGGGTGCCGTGCGCCGCGCCGAGGCCCTTGAAGCCGTGACGCTTCATGACACCGGCGGTGCCCTTGCCCTTGCTCGTGCCGATGACGTCGACCTTCGCGACGCCGTCGAACACCTCGGCGGTCAGCTCCTGGCCGACCGTGTAGCTCCCCGCATCGGAGGTGCGCAGCTCCACCAGGTGGCGCCGCGGCGTCACGCCCGCCTTGGTGAAGTGCCCGCCCTCAGGACGGTTCACCTTGCGCGGGTCGATCTCGCCGAACCCGAGCTGGACGGCGGAGTAGCCGTCGACCTCGGGGGTGCGCACCTGGGTCACCACACACGGGCCCGCCTTGACGACGGTCACCGGCACGAGGCGGTTGTTCTCGTCGAAAACCTGGGTCATCCCCAGCTTCTCGCCGAGGAGACCACGGAATGTGCTCGCCATGTCTGCTGACTGCCCTTACTGAATGTTGACGTCGACCGAGGCCGGCAGGTCGATGCGCATGAGCGCGTCCACCGTCTTCGGCGTCGGGTCGAGGATGTCGATGAGCCGCTTGTGGGTCCGCATCTCGAAGTGCTCGAAGGAGTCCTTGTACTTGTGCGGAGACCGGATCACGGCGTACACGTTCTTCTCCGTCGGCAGCGGCACCGGGCCGACGACGCGCGCTCCGGTCTTCGTCACCGTGTCCACGATGCGCCGCGCCGAGGCATCGATCGCCTCGTGGTCGTAGGCCTTCAGCCGGATGCGGATCTTCTGTCCCGCCATCGCCTGTTCTCGCTCCTGCCGATCGGTTGTGAAAGATCAAGTGGGTCTGCTGACCCGTGGGTCTGACGACCCGGGGGGTGGCTCCGGCTTCGTACGCCCGAGCCCATGACCGGGCGGCGGCCGGTTCCCCGGCCGCCGCCCGTCAGGGTGTTACTTGATGATCTTGGTGACGCGCCCGGCGCCCACGGTACGGCCACCCTCGCGGATGGCGAACCGGAGACCCTCCTCCATGGCGATGGGCTGGATGAGCTCCACCGTCATCTCGGTGTTGTCGCCCGGCATGACCATCTCGGTGCCGGCGGGCAGGGTCACGACGCCCGTCACGTCCGTCGTCCGGAAGTAGAACTGGGGACGGTAGTTGTTGAAGAACGGCGTGTGACGGCCACCCTCGTCCTTCGAGAGGATGTAGACCGAGCCCTCGAAGTTGGTGTGCGGGGTGATCGAACCGGGCTTCACGACGACCTGGCCGCGCTCGACGTCCTCGCGCTTGATGCCGCGGAGGAGCAGACCCACGTTGTCGCCGGCCTGGCCCTGGTCGAGCAGCTTGCGGAACATCTCGACACCGGTGACGGTGGTCTTCGTCGAACCCTCGCGGATACCGACGATCTCGATCTCCTCGGAGACCTTGACGATGCCACGCTCGACGCGGCCGGTGACGACCGTGCCACGACCGGTGATCGTGAAGACGTCCTCGACGGGCATGAGGAACGGCTTGTCGATCTCGCGCTCCGGCTCCGGGATCGCGGTGTCGACGGCGTTCATCAGCTCCATGAGCTTGTCGCCCCACTCGGCGTCGCCCTCGAGGGCCTTGAGCGCCGAGACGCGGACCACGGGGACGTCGTCGCCCGGGAACTCGTACTCGCTGAGGAGCTCGCGCACCTCGAGCTCGACGAGCTCCAGGATCTCCTCGTCGTCGACCATGTCGGCCTTGTTGAGGGCCACGACGATGTAGGGGACGCCGACCTGGCGGGCCAGGAGGACGTGCTCCTTGGTCTGCGGCATCGGGCCGTCGGTGGCGGCCACGACGAGGATCGCGCCGTCCATCTGGGCGGCACCGGTGATCATGTTCTTGATGTAGTCGGCGTGCCCGGGGCAGTCGACGTGCGCGTAGTGCCGGTTCTCGGTCTGGTACTCGACGTGCGCGATCGAGATCGTGATGCCGCGAGCCTTCTCCTCGGGCGCCTTGTCGATCTGGTCGAACGCCGAGGCCTCGTTGAGGTCCGGGTACTTGTCGTGCAGGACCTTGGTGATCGCCGCGGTCAGCGTCGTCTTGCCGTGGTCGATGTGCCCGATGGTGCCGATGTTGACGTGCGGCTTGGTCCGCTCGAACTTGGCCTTGGCCACTGGGTTCCTCTCCTCGTGGTTACGCAGGTGGTGCGTGCTCTGGGGTGGGGCTGTGCTCGGGGAGCGCGGGCGGGGCCGCCCGGACTCCGGTTACTCGCCGGTCGCCTTGGCGATGTCCATGACCCGGCTCCGGGGTCGCTCCGCTGCTCGGGCCGCGGACGGCCCTGCGATGCTCACTCCCCCGTCGCCTTCGCGATGATCTCCTTGGCGACGTTGGCCGGGACCTCGGCGTACGAGTCGAACACCATGGAGTAGCTCGCCCGTCCCTGGGTGCGGCTGCGCAGGTCGCCCACGTAGCCGAACATCTCCGACAGCGGCACCAGGGCCCGGACGATGCGGGCGCCGGAGCGCTCCTCCATCGCCTGGATGATCCCGCGGCGGGAGTTCAGGTCGCCGATGACGTCGCCCATGTTGTCCTCGGGCGTCGTGACCTCGACCGCCATCAGCGGCTCGAGCAGGGCCGGGTCGGCCTTGCGCGCAGCCTCCTTGAAGGCGATCGATCCAGCGATCTTGAAGGCCATCTCCGAGGAGTCGACCTCGTGGTACTGGCCGTCGAGCAGGCTGGCCTTGACACCCACCATGGGGTAGCCGGCCAGCACGCCGTACTGCATGGCGTCCTGCATGCCCTGGTCGACCGAGGGGATGTACTCCTTCGGGACACGACCACCGGTGACCTTGTTCTCGAACTCGTAGGTCGCCGCGTCGCCCCCCGTGGGGAGCGGCTCGATGGCGATCTGCACCTTCGCGAACTGGCCGGAGCCACCGGTCTGCTTCTTGTGGGTGTAGTCGTAGCGCTCGACGGCCTTGCGGATCGTCTCGCGGTAGGCCACCTGCGGCTTGCCGACGTTCGCCTCGACGTTGAACTCGCGGCGCATGCGGTCGACGAGGATCTCCAGGTGGAGCTCGCCCATGCCCGAGATGACCGTCTGACCGGTCTCCTCGTCAAGCTTCACCTGGAAGGTCGGGTCCTCCTCGGCGAGCTTCTGGATCGCGGTGCCGAGCTTCTCCTGGTCGCTCTTGGTCTTCGGCTCGATGGCGACCGAGATGACCGGAGCGGGGAAGGACATCGACTCGAGGATCACCGGCTTCTGCGGGTCGCAGAGGGTGTCACCCGTCGTCGTCTGCTTGAGCCCGTTGACCGCCACGATCTGACCGGCCCCCACGCCCGCACGCTCCTCGCGCTTGTTGGCGTGCATCTGGTAGATCTTGCCGATCCGCTCCTTGCGGTCCTTGGTGCTGTTGAGCACCGGGGACCCGGCGTCGAGCCGGCCGGAGTAGACGCGGACGTAGGTCAGCTTGCCGAGGTGCTGGTCGGTCTGGATCTTGAACGCCAGCGCCGAGAACGGCTCGTCCTCGTCGGCGTGCCGGAGGACCTCGGTCTCGCCGTCCAGGGCCGTGCCGACGATCGCCTCGATGTCGAGCGGGCTGGGGAGGTAGTCCACCACGGCGTCGAGCAGGGGCTGCACGCCCTTGTTCTTGAAGGCCGTGCCGGTGAGCACCGGGTTGACCTGCCCGCCGATGGTGGCCTTGCGGATCGCCGCCTTCAGGCGGTCGACCTCGATCTCCTCGCCCCCGAGGTAGTCCTCCATGAGCGAGTCGTCGAAGTCGGCGATGTTCTCGAGCAGCTTCTCGCGGTACTCGGCGGCCTGGTCGGCGAGTTCGGCCGGGATCTCCTCGACGGCGTAGTCCTCGCCCATCTTGGTCTCGCCGCGCCAGGTGAGCGCCTTCATGGTGACCAGGTCGACGACACCGATGAAGTCGGCCTCGGCGCCGATGGGCAGCTGCAGCACCAGCGGGTTGGCCCCGAGGCGCTCGACCATCATGTCGACGCAGCGGAAGAAGTCCGCACCGGTGCGGTCGAGCTTGTTGACGAAGCACATGCGCGGGACGCCGTACTTCTCGGCCTGCCGCCACACCTGCTCGGTCTGCGGCTCGACACCGGCCACACCGTCGTAGACCGCGACCGCACCGTCGAGCACGCGCAGGGAGCGCTCCACCTCGACGGTGAAGTCGACGTGCCCGGGGGTGTCGATGATGTTGATGTCGTGGCCGTTCCAGGAGCACTTCGTCGCGGCGGACGTGATGGTGATGCCGCGCTCCTGCTCCTGCTCCATCCAGTCCATCGTGGCCGCGCCGTCGTGGACCTCACCGATCTTGTACGTGATACCGGTGTAGAAGAGGATGCGCTCGGTGGTGGTCGTCTTGCCGGCGTCGATGTGCGCCATGATCCCGATGTTGCGGGTCTTGCGGAGCTGGGCCTCGTTGCTGGCCATTGCTTCTCCTCTTGGATCAGGTCCGTGTGCGGGTGCCGGGGCTGCGACGTCGAGAGGCGCCCCGGGAGTCCCGCCGACGGCGGGCGCTGGTGGTTACCAGCGGTAGTGCGCGAAGGCCTTGTTCGACTCGGCCATCTTGTGCGTGTCCTCGCGCCGCTTGACGGCGGCACCGAGGCCGTTGCTCGCGTCGAGCAGCTCGTTCATCAGGCGCTCGGTCATCGTCTTCTCGCGGCGGGCCCGGCTGTACTGGATGAGCCAGCGCAGGCCGAGCGTGGTGCTGCGGGAGGCGCGGACCTCGACCGGGACCTGGTAGGTCGCACCACCGACGCGGCGGCTGCGGACCTCGAGGGCCGGCTTCACGTTGTCCAGCGCGCGCTTGAGCGTGACGACCGGGTCGGTGTCGGTCTTGGCGCGGGCACCCTCGAGGGCGCCGTAGACGATCGCCTCGGCGACCGAGCGCTTGCCGTCGACCAGCACCTTGTTCACCAGCTGGGTGACCAGCGGCGACTGGTACACCGGGTCGGCGACCAGCGGACGCTTCGGCGCGGGGCCCTTGCGCGGCATTAGCTCTTCTCCTTCTTCGCGCCGTACCGGCTGCGAGCCTGCTTGCGGTTGCGGACACCCTGGGTGTCCAGCGAGCCGCGGATGATCTTGTAGCGGACGCCGGGCAGGTCCTTCACACGGCCGCCGCGCACGAGCACCATCGAGTGCTCCTGCAGGTTGTGGCCGACGCCCGGGATGTAGGCGGTCACCTCGATGCCACTGGTCAGGCGGACGCGAGCGACCTTGCGCAGCGCCGAGTTCGGCTTCTTCGGCGTCGTCGTGTACACGCGCGTGCAGACTCCGCGACGCTGGGGCGAACCCTTCAGCGCCGGGGTCTTGGTCTTCTCGACCTTGTCCTCGCGGCCCTTGCGGACCAGCTGGTTGATCGTGGGCATGGGTGGCCTGGATCTCCTACCTGCGCTGGGGTGGTGCTCGTCTGTGTGCTGCTCTGGGGGGTGGTGCTGGGGTGCCGGTCCCTGGTCGGAACCTCCCCGACCCCGGCCATGTTCCGTGTCCGGTCCACGCGGTCGGGCGTGTTGCCCTTCCCAGGACCGGTCCGGTGTCAGACCGAACTCGGTTGCCCCTCGCGACTCCGGCGCCGCCACCTTCCGGCGAGGCCGGGAGGTGGTCCTCGGTGACCGGGAGGCTGTCACCTCCGGCCCCCCAGACGCACCGCGAACGGGAGCAGGCCCAGGGCACCCTGGGCACGGCTGACCACGATACCCGTGCCTGAACAGGCGGTCAAAGCCGGGTCCCTCACACCGGTCGACACGTCGACCGGAGGGGCCGGGCAGGGGCCGGAACCCTGCGGAGACTACCCCCGCCCGCGCCCTCGGCACAGCTCCTCCGCTGTCCCGTACGGCGACCGATAGCGTGCGGGACGGCGCCAACGATGGTGCCGCGACACAGAGGAGTGCACGTGCGCATCGGCATCCAGGCCAGCTACAGCGGTGGCTTCCAGGAGACGGCGGCGGAGATCCGCGACCTCGAGTCGGCGGGGCTCGACGTCGCCGCCGTCGCCGAGGTCTACACCTTCGACGCGGTCAGCCAGCTCGGCTACCTGGCCGCCGTGACGGAGCGGGTCGAGCTGCTCAGCGCCATCCTGCCCATCTACAGCCGCACGCCGGCGCTGACCGCCATGACGGCGGCCGGGCTCGACTTCGTCTCCGGTGGGCGCTTCACCCTCGGGCTGGGGGCGTCGGGGCCGCAGGTGATCGAGGGCTGGCACGGCGTCGCCTACGACGCCCCGCTGCAGCGCACCCGCGAGGTGGTCGAGATCTGCCGCCAGGTCTGGCGCCGGGAGCGCCTGGACCACCAGGGCAAGAAGTACACGGTGCCGCTGCCTGCCGACCAGGGCACCGGGCTCGGCAAGCCGCTCAAGCTGATCAACACCCCGGTGCGCGAGCGCGTCCCGGTGATGCTGGCCGCCCTGGGCCCCAAGAACGTGGAGCTGGCCGCCGAGATCGCCGAGGCGTGGGAGCCCATCTTCTTCGTCCCGGAGAAGGCTGCCTCGGTCTGGGGGGACTCGCTCGCGGCCGGCAAGGCCAAGCGGGACGCCGCCCTCGGTGAGCTGCAGATCATCACCGGGGTGCCCGTGGCGATCGGCGAGGACGTCGAGGGGCTGCTGGACTTCGTGCGCCCCTCCCTCGCCCTGTACATCGGCGGCATGGGAGCGCGCGGCAAGAACTTCTACAACGACCTCGCCGTCCGGTACGGCTACGAGGCCGAGGCGAAGACGATCCAGGACCTCTACCTGGACGGCCGGAAGGACGAGGCCGCCGCCGCGGTGCCCGACGAGCTGGTGCGCGCGTCGTCGCTCATCGGCCCGGAGGGGTACGTGGCCGAGCGGATCGCCGCGTTCGCCGAGGCCGGCGTCACGACGCTGATGCTCCAGCCGCTCGACGGCAGCCGCGAGGCCCGCCTGCGCACCGTGGAGACGATGAAGCGCCTCGCTGCGTGATCTGTCGTCCCCCGGACGACACCGCGGCCAGGCGCCGTCCCGGCCGTCCTCCCTCACCGCAGCGTGTCCTCCCCCACCGCCTGCCCCGAGGGAGGACACGCGATGATCAGGTCACCTGATCCCGGCGCGGGGGGCGGTCGGGGATACGAAAGGGCCCCGCAGGTCTGACGACCTGCGGGGCCCTCCCGTGACGTGCTGGAACGGCCTCCCTCAGGGGCCCGCCGCGAGCGTGCGAGCGGTGGGGAGAGGGAGGTCCTTGTTCAGCCCCGCCAGTCGTACTCCTCGAGGCGGACGGCCTCGCCGGTGCCCTGACCGAAGACGTCCGGGCTGTAGTACTGCCCGTCCTCGTAGCCGGCCATGGTGTAGACGGCGGCGCGCGCCTCCTCGGTCGGCTCGACCGTGATGTTCCGGTAGCGGCTGATGCCCGTACCCGCCGGGATCAGCTTTCCGATGATCACGTTCTCCTTGAGGCCGAGCAGGCTGTCGCTCTTGCCCTGGATCGCGGCGTCGGTGAGCACCTTGGTCGTCTCCTGGAAGGAGGCGGCCGACAGCCACGACTCGGTCGCGAGCGAGGCCTTGGTGATGCCCATGAGGACCGGACGCGCCGAGGCCGGCTCGCCGCCCTCGGCGACGACGCGGCGGTTCTCGGTCTCGAAGATCGTCCGCTCCACCAGCGCACCCGGCAGGAACTCCGTGGCGCCCGAGTCGATGATGGTCACCCGCTTCAGCATCTGCCGGATGATCACCTCGATGTGCTTGTCGTGGATCGACACACCCTGCGACCGGTAGACCTCCTGGACCTCGCGGACCAGGTGCAGCTGCACCTCGCGCGGGCCCATGATCCGCAGCACCTCGTGCGGGTCGACCGCACCCTCGGTGAGCTGCTCGCCGACCTCGACGTGGGCGCCGTCCTCGACCCGCAGCCGCGAGCGACGCGACAGCTTGTCGTAGACGACCTCGTCGGAGCCGTCGTCCGGGGTGATGGTGAGCTTGCGGAACTGCTCGCCGTCCTCGATCCGGACCGTGCCGGCCAGCTCGGCGATCGGGGCCTTGCCCTTGGGGACACGGGCCTCGAAGAGCTCCACCACTCGCGGCAGACCGTGGGTGATGTCCTCACCCGCGACACCACCGGTGTGGAAGGTGCGCATCGTCAGCTGGGTGCCGGGCTCACCGATCGACTGGGCGGCGATGATGCCGACCGCCTCGCCGACGTCCACCAGCTTGCCGGTCGCGAGCGACCGGCCGTAGCAGGTGGCGCAGGTGCCGAGCAGCGACTCGCAGGTCAGGACGCAGCGGACCTTGACCTCCGCGACACCGGCGTCGATCAGCGTCTGGATCAGCACGTCGCCCAGGTCGGCGTTCGCCGGGGCGATGACCGTGCCATCTTCGGCCACCACGTCGGCGGACAGGGCGCGGGCGTAGACGCTGGTCTCCACGTGCGGGTCACGGGTGACCACGCCGTCGACCAGCGTGCCGATCGGCATGAGGACGCCGCGGTCGGTCCCGCAGTCCTCCTCGCGGATGATGACGTCCTGCGAGACGTCCACCAGACGACGGGTGAGGTACCCGGAGTCGGCGGTCCGCAGCGCCGTGTCGGCCAGGCCCTTGCGGGCACCGTGCGTGGAGATGAAGTACTCCAGCACCGACAGACCCTCCCGGAAGTTGGCCTTGATGGGCCGCGGGATGATCTCGCCCTTGGGGTTCGCGACCAGACCGCGCATACCGGCGATCTGGCTGATCTGCATCATGTTGCCTCGGGCGCCCGAGTTGACCATGACCCAGACCGGGTTGGTGGTCGGGAAGTTGTCCACCATCGCCTGGCTGACCTCGGCCCGCGCGCGGGTCCAGATCTCGATCAGCTCGCCACGACGCTCGGCGTCGGTGATGACGCCCCGCTCGTACTGCTTCTCGATCTTGGCCGCCTCGGCCTCGTGCCGGTCGAGGATCTCCTGCTTGACCGGCGGCGTGACGACGTCGTCGATGGCGATGGTGACGCCCGACCGCGTGGCCCAGCGGAACCCGGCCGCCTTGAGGGCGTCCAGCGTGGCCGCGACCTGCACCTTGGGGTAGCGCTCGGCGAGGTCGTTGACGATCGCCCCGAGCTCCTTCTTCGGCACCTGGTAGTTGACGAAGCGGTAATCCTCGGGCAGGGCCTCGTTGAACAGCACGCGGCCCAGGCTGGTCTCGACGACCGCGGGCTGACCCGGCGTCCAGTCCTCCGGCTGCTCCCACGGCTCGTTGACCTTGCCGTTGTCGACGCCGAAGACCTCGTCCAGGCGGATGTAGGCCCGCTCCTGCAGCCCCAGGGCACCCAGGTCGTAGGCCATGACGGCCTCGGAGGCCGAGGAGAACGCCGCCGGCCGGCCACCGTCGGCCTCGTGCCGCGAGGGCACCAGGGTCGTCAGGTGGTAGAGGCCCAGCACCATGTCCTGGGTCGGCGCGGTGATCGGACGACCGTCGGCCGGGCTCAGGATGTTGTTCGAGCTCAGCATCAGGATGCGGGCCTCGGCCTGGGCCTCGGCCGACAGCGGCAGGTGCACCGCCATCTGGTCACCGTCGAAGTCCGCGTTGAACGCCGTGCAGACCAGCGGGTGGATCTGGATGGCCTTGCCCTCGACCAGCTGCGGCTCGAAGGCCTGGATGCCCAGGCGGTGCAGCGTCGGCGCGCGGTTCAGCAGCACCGGGTGCTCGGTGATGACCTCTTCCAGCACGTCCCAGACGACGGGGCGGGCGCGCTCGACCATCCGCTTGGCGGACTTGATGTTCTGCGCGTGGTTGAGGTCGACCAGCCGCTTCATGACGAAGGGCTTGAAGAGCTCCAGGGCCATCTGCTTGGGCAGACCGCACTGGTGCAGCTTCAGCTGCGGCCCGACGACGATGACCGAACGGCCGGAGTAGTCGACGCGCTTGCCGAGCAGGTTCTGACGGAACCGGCCCTGCTTGCCCTTGAGCAGGTCGCTCAAGGACTTCAGGGGACGGTTGCCCGGGCCGGTGACCGGCCGGCCGCGACGGCCGTTGTCGAACAGCGCGTCCACGGACTCCTGGAGCATCCGCTTCTCGTTGTTCACGATGATCTCGGGGGCGCCGAGGTCGAGCAGACGCTTCAGCCGGTTGTTCCGGTTGATCACGCGGCGGTACAGGTCGTTCATGTCGCTGGTGGCGAAGCGGCCACCGTCGAGCTGCACCATCGGGCGCAGGTCCGGCGGGATGACCGGGACGCAGTCCAGCACCATGCCCATGGGCGAGTTGCGGGTCTGCTGGAACGCCGCGACCACCTTGAGCCGCTTGAGCGCGCGCAGCTTGCGCTGGCCCTTGCCGCTGCGGATGGTCTCGCGCAGCGAGGCGGCCTCGGCGTCGAGGTCGAAGCCGGACAGCAGCTTCTGCAGCGCCGCGGCGCCCATGCCGCCCTCGAAGTACTCGCCGAAGCGGTCCCGCAGCTCGCGGTAGAGGCCCTCGTCGGCGATGAGCTGCTTGACCTCGAGCTTGCGGAAGGTGTCCATCACCTCGTCGAGGCGGTCGATCTCCCGCTGCGCGCGGTCGCGCAGCTGGCGCATCTCGCGCTCGCCGCCCTCGCGCACCTTGCGGCGCACGTCGGACTTGGCACCCTCGGCCTCGAGCTCGGCGAGGTCGGCCTCCAGCTTCTGCTGGCGGGCCTCGACGTCGGCGTCGCGCCGGTTCTCGAGGTTGGACTTCTCGGCGCTGATCTCGGCCTCGATGGTCGGGAGGTCGCGGTGGCGCGCCTCGTCGTCGACCGAGGTGATCATGTAGGCCGCGAAGTAGATGATCTTCTCGAGGTCCTTGGGCGCCAGGTCGAGCAGGTAGCCCAGGCGGGACGGCACACCCTTGAAGAACCAGATGTGGGTGACCGGCGCGGCCAGCTCGATGTGCCCCATCCGCTCACGACGCACCTTGGCGCGGGTGACCTCGACGCCGCAGCGCTCGCAGATGATGCCCTTGAACCGGACGCGCTTGTACTTGCCGCAGTAGCACTCCCAGTCCCGGGTGGGACCGAAGATCTTCTCGCAGAAGAGACCGTCCTTCTCCGGACGCAGGGTCCGGTAGTTGATGGTCTCGGGCTTCTTCACCTCACCGTGGCTCCACTGGCGGATGTCGTCGCCGGTGGCCAGCCCGATGCGGAGCTCGTCGAAGAAGTTGACGTCGAGCAAGGTGTGACCCCTTTCAGGGGATCGTTACTGCACATTCTGGAAATGTTGTGGCTGGAAGGCCCCCTCCCCGGGTCCCACCCCGAGCGTGCGAGGGGTGGGGAGGGAGGGGGTCCTTTCTCAGACGTCTTCGACGGACGACGGCTCGCGGCGGGACAGGTCGATGCCCAGCTCCTCCGCGGCCCGGAAGACCTCGTCGTCGGTGTCGCGCAGCTCGATCGCCTGCCCGTCGCCGGAGAGCACCTCGACGTTGAGGCAGAGCGACTGCAGCTCCTTGAGCAACACCTTGAACGACTCCGGGATGCCCGGCTCGGGGATGTTCTCGCCCTTGACGATCGCCTCGTACACCTTGACGCGGCCGAGGATGTCGTCGGACTTGATGGTGAGCAGCTCCTGCAGCGCGTAGGCCGCGCCGTAGGCCTGCATCGCCCAGCACTCCATCTCGCCGAAGCGCTGACCACCGAACTGCGCCTTACCACCCAGCGGCTGCTGCGTGATCATCGAGTACGGGCCGGTCGAGCGGGCGTGGATCTTGTCGTCGACCAGGTGCAGCAGCTTCAGGATGTAGACGTAGCCGACGGCGATCGGCTCGGGGAAGGGCTCCCCGGAGCGACCGTCGAACAGCCGCGCCTTGCCGGTCGGCGCCACCATCCGCTTGCCGTCGCGGTTCGGGATCGTCGAGCCCAGCAGGCCGATGATCTCGTCCTCCTTGGCGCCGTCGAAGACCGGCGTCGCGGTCCGGGTGCCCGGGGCCGCGGCCTTGGCGGCCTCGGGCAGGCTCTTCGCCCAGTCCGGGTCGCCGTCGACCTCCCAGCCCTGCTTGGCGATCCACCCGAGGTGCATCTCCAGCACCTGGCCGACGTTCATGCGGCCCGGCACGCCGAGCGGGTTGAGGACGATGTCGACCGGGGTGCCGTCCTCGAGGAAGGGCATGTCCTCCTGCGGCAGGATCTTCGAGATGACGCCCTTGTTGCCGTGGCGCCCGGCGAGCTTGTCGCCGTCGGAGATCTTGCGCATCTGGGCGACGTAGACCCGGATCAGCTCGTTGACGCCGGCGGGCAGCTCGTCGCCGTCCTCACGGGAGAACACCCGGACGCCGATGACCTTGCCGGACTCGCCGTGCTTCACCTTGAGCGAGGTGTCGCGGACCTCGCGGGCCTTCTCGCCGAAGATCGCGCGCAGCAGGCGCTCCTCGGGGGTCAGCTCGGTCTCGCCCTTGGGCGTGACCTTCCCGACCAGGATGTCGCCGGGGACGACCTCGGCACCGATGCGGATGATGCCGCGCTCGTCCAGGTCGGCCAGCACGTCCTCGGAGACGTTCGGGATGTCCCGGGTGATCTCCTCGGCGCCCAGCTTGGTGTCGCGGGCGTCGACCTCGAACTCCTCGATGTGGATCGAGGACAGGACGTCGTCCTGCACGAGGCGCTGCGACAGGATGATCGCGTCCTCGTAGTTGTGGCCCTCCCACGACATGAAGGCGACGAGCAGGTTCTTGCCCAGCGCCATCTCGCCCTGGTCGGTGCAGGGACCGTCGGCGATGACCTGGCCGACCTCGACCCGCTGGCCCTCGTCGACCCGCGGGGTCTGGTTGACCGAGGTGCCCTGGTTCGAGCGGCGGAACTTCAGCAGCCGGTAGGTCTGCCGGGTCCCGTCGTCGGCCATGACGGTGATGTAGTCCGCGGTGGAGTCCTCGACCACACCGGCCTTCTCGGCCACGACCACGTCACCGGCGTCGACGGCGGCACGCAGCTCCATGCCGGTGCCGACCAGCGGGGCCTCGCTGCGCAGCAGCGGCACCGCCTGACGCTGCATGTTGGCGCCCATGAGCGCGCGGTTGGCGTCGTCGTGCTCGAGGAACGGGATCATCGCCGTCGCGACCGAGGTCATCTGCCGCGGGGAGACGTCCATGTAGTCGACCTGCTCGGGCGACAGGTAGTCGACCTCGCCACCCTTGGTGCGGACCAGGACCCGCTCCTCGGCGAGGCGGCCCTGCGCGTCGAGCGGGCTGTTGGCCTGCGCGACGACGAAGCGGTCCTCCTCGTCGGCGGTCAGGTAGTCGATCTGCGTCGTGACCTGGCCGTTCTCGACCTTGCGGTACGGCGTCTCGATGAAGCCGAACGCGTTCACGCGGCCGAACGAGGACAGCGATCCGATCAGGCCGATGTTCGGGCCTTCCGGCGTCTCGATCGGGCACATGCGGCCGTAGTGGCTGGGGTGGACGTCGCGGACCTCCATGCCGGCCCGCTCACGGGACAGACCACCCGGACCCAGCGCCGAGAGGCGGCGCTTGTGGGTCAGGCCCGCGAGCGGGTTGGTCTGGTCCATGAACTGGGACAGCTGGCTGGTGCCGAAGAACTCCTTGATGGAGGCGACGACCGGCCGGATGTTGATCAGGGTCTGCGGCGTGATCGCCTCGACGTCCTGGGTCGTCATCCGCTCGCGGACCACGCGCTCCATGCGGGAGAGGCCGACCCGGATCTGGTTCTGGATCAGCTCGCCGACGGTGCGCAGGCGGCGGTTGCCGAAGTGGTCGATGTCGTCGACGCCGTGGTCGGGCTCGCCGGCGTGGAGGCGCACGACGTACTCGATGGTGGCGACGATGTCGTCCTCGGTCAGCGTGCTGGTGCTCTGCGGCACCTCGACGCCCAGCTTCTTGTTGACCTTGTACCGGCCGACCTTCGCCAGGTCGTAGCGCTTCGGGTTGAAGAACAGGTTCTCCAGCAGCGCCTGCGCCGACTCACGCGTCGGCGGCTCGCCCGGCCGCAGCTTGCGGTAGATGTCGAGCAGGGCCTCGTCCTGCCCGGCGATGTGGTCCTTCTCCAGGGTGGCGAGGACGGTCGGCGACCACTGGAAGTGCTCGCGGATGCGGTCCTCGGTCCAGCCGAGCGCCTTGAGCAGCACGGTGACCGGCTGGCGCCGCTTGCGGTCGATGCGGACGCCCACGGTGTCGCGCTTGTCGACGTCGAACTCCAGCCACGCGCCGCGGCTGGGGATGACCTTGGCGCTGAAGACGTCCTTGTCCGACGTCTTGTCCAGGGTCTTGTCGAAGTAGACGCCGGGGCTGCGGACCAGCTGGGAGACGACGACGCGCTCGGTCCCGTTGATGACGAACGTGCCCTTGTTCGTCATGATCGGGAAGTCGCCCATGAACACCGTCTGGCTCTTGATCTCGCCGGTGGTGTTGTTCATGAACTCGGCGGTGACGAACAGCGGCGCCGCGTAGGTCATGTCCTTGTCCTTGCACTCCTCGAGGGACGCCTTGACGTCCTCGAAGCGCGGGTTGGAGAAGGACAGCGACATCGAGCCGCTGAAGTCCTCGATCGGGGAGATCTCCTCGAGGATCTCGGCGAGGCCGCCGACGGCGTCGGCCTGCTCCTCGGGCGAGAGCGTGGCCCGCCACTCGGGGCTGCCCACGAGCCAGTCGAACGACGCGGTCTGGAGCGCGAGGAGGTCCGGGACCGCGAGGGGCTCGGAGATCTTGGCGAACGAGACCCGCAGCGGCGCGCCGGGGATCTTCTGCTGGTCGGCCTCGCCGGTGCGGGGACCGCTCTGCGGGGCCGGGGTGGTCTGGGTGGTGCCGGACTCGGTGGTGCCGGGGGTGATGCTGGTGGGGCGAGAGCCTGCCAAGATGCGTCCTTCCAAGGACCTCACGACGTGCGGGCGGTGGGCTGCGGGGTCGTCCTGGGTCGTCGTCGGTAATGGCGAGGCTGTCCGCGACGGCCGCGAGAGCCCGCCGGACAGGTCAGCACGGGAGCTGCCCGGGGGATTCCCGGGCACCCGTCGTGACCCGTCTGGGCGGGCAGGCAGTCAGAGGGCAGCGCAACAGGAGACCCTACCCCTGCTGTTGCGCTAAGTCCACGTCGGGGGTACCGGTGCGAGCGGTGCCACATCCGCGGGTCGCGCAGCCGGCAGGGCCGACGGGGTGTGTGCCGGATCCATCATGACAGCGGACGCACCTCGGTGGTACCGCCACGCCGAGCGGCGACCGCCGGACCGGCCCTCCGGCAGGGTCCTTCAGCTCGTGGTGAGCAAGGTCAGCTCGCTGATCTTCCACTCGCCGTCGACCGTCACCATGCGGACCTGGACGGTCTGCACGCAGGACTGCGCGCCCTCGGGGGTCATCTGGCACTCCGACCCCTCGGGCGGCTGCTGCTGCCCGGTGGTGACCGAGCGGACGACGTACTGGCCGAAGACGACGAGCGTCGCGGTGTCCTGCGCGTCGTTGATCTGCTGCAGCCCGACGTCGTTCACCTCGTAGCTGGTGGTCGCCGACACCTGCTCGTAGGTGTCGATGATCCCGCCCTGGGACAGGTCCCGCTCGTACTGCTCGCGCAGCTCGCCCGTGAGCACCGCGAGCTTGCCCTGGACGCTGCCCTCCGAGTCCTCGTAGTCGTAGGCGTAGAGCGCCCGCACGCCGTCGCCGGCCGCGTCGATCACCGCGGTCTGCACGTAGCCGGGGTCCAGCCGCTCCCGCAGGAGGAGACCGGTGCCGACGGCGGCCAGCAGGCAGAGCGCTGCGAGCACGGCCACGAGCGCCCGGCCCGGACGCCGGCGGCCCGCGGACGACGCGTCGGCGGCCGGCGCGCTGCCGCGGGCCGCGTGGCGCCGGGCGGAGCCCGCCCGCCGGGCGGCAGGACCGGCCGTGTCCGCCGGGCCGATGGCCGTGTCCGCCGGGCCGGGGGCCGTGTCCGCATGGCCGGTTGCGGGGGGCGCGCCGGCCGGACCGGCCGGCGGGGCGCCGTCCTCCCGCTCGCGCCGGCTCCCGGCGACCCGGGGGCGGGGGCTGGGCCGGGCCGCGGGCCTGGGGCGTGCCGTGGGCCGCGGCCGCTCCTCCGGTGTCTGGCTCATCGCGACCTCACGCTCCCCGGATCGCGGACAGCAGCCACCGGCCGTCGACCTTCGTCAGCTCGACCTCGATCCGGTAGCGCAGCAGCTGGGCCTGCTCGTCGACGTTGCTCTTCTGGGCGGACTCGATGACCAGGAGCGCGGCCGCCTCGTCCTCGTCGGCCCGGGTGACGCCGGCCCCGACGACCTCGGTGCTGACCACGGCCTCGGACTCGACGATCTGCTGGCGTCGGGCCTCGAGCTGGGCGATCGTCTCCTCGCCCAGCTCGCCGGTCGCCACCTGCTCGATCTGCCGGATGTCCTCGTCGAGCGTGACGTGGTCGAACGAGGTGAGGTCGACCACGTGGGCCCGGGCGGCCTGCAGCGCGTCGACGTAGTCGTCGGTGCGGATGGACGACGGCTCGGGCCGGGTCGACCACAGGAAGGCCAGGGCGGCCACGAGCAGCACCAGGAGGCCCGCCAGCAGCGGCACGACCGGGACCGCCGGCCGGGTGGCCGGGACGCCGGACGCCGGCTCGTCGGCCGGCTGCTCCCCGGCGTCCACGTCGGCGAGCGCCGTCTCCTCGGCGACGGCGACCGGGGCGTCGCTCCCCCGGTCGCCCCGGGGCGTCCGGGACCGCGCGTCACTGATCACCCGCGCATCCTCCTCTGTCGTCTCGTGGGCCGGGCCGACGGCGCACCGTGATCGACCCGGATGGGTGGTTCACGCGCCGGTGCGGGCGAACGGGCTGGCGCTCAGCAGCTCGCCGAGGAGCTCGTCGAGGCCGGTGAGCACCGGCGGGCGCGTGCCCCCGCCGCTCTGCGTCCCCGTCCCGCCGACCCCGCCGGAGCGCCCGATGTTCTGCTCGCCCCGGATGTTCGACCCGGTCTCGTCGACGCCGTCCCCGGGGGCCGGGTCGGCCCCGTTCACGACCTCGCACCGCACCGCCTCGGTGTCCAGCGCCTGCACCGCTCCGGGCCCGGAGAGGGACCCCGTCGACACGTAGCCGCTGGTGCACGCGTGGGGGTCGCCGGCGTTGAGCACGAACCCGAAGTGGGCCCGCATGGTCCCGCCGTCGTCCCGGACGACGGTGAAACCACCGGAGACGACGTCGGGGTAGGTGACGAGCAACTGCTCCACGCCGTCCAGGCGCGGGACGGTGACCCGGTTGAGGACGTCGAGGTTGCGGATCAGCGGGCCGAGCCCGGGGCCGGCCTCCGCGACCAGGCGCTGCAGCGCGTCGCCGGCGTCCGGGGCCGTGACCAGGAGGCTGCGCAGGTCGGGGTCGCTGGAGACGAGCGTGTCGCTCACCAGCCGGAGGTCGGCGGCCCACTGCTCGATCGCCGAGCGGCTGGCCACCTGGGTCTCGAGCACCGTCCGGCCGTCGGTGATCAGCCGCAGGGTCTCGGGGAGCGACTCCTGGGCCCGGGTGAGCAGGAGGTCGCCGTTGTCGATCAGCCGGCCGAGGTCGTCACCGGCTCCCGCGAAGGCCCGGCCCAGCTCGTCCACGACGATCCGCAGGTTCTCCTGGTCCAGGGAGCCGACCAGCTCGTCGACGTTCAGCAGCAGCTGCTCGACCGGCACGGGGATCGCGGTGCGCTCCTGCGGGATGACCGCGCCCTCCTCGAGGTAGGGGCCCTCGGCGTCGTCGGGCACGAGGTCGACGTACTGCTCCCCCACCGCGCTGCGGGTGGCGACCACGGCCCTGGCGTCGGCGGGGATGGGCTCGGCGCCCGGGTCGATGGTGAGCGTCACGCGCACCCCGTCGTCGACCAGCTCCATGTCGGTGACCCGGCCCACGGAGACCCCGCGGTAGGTGACCTCGGCGTTCTCGAAGATGCCGCCGGAGTCGCGGAAGTCGGCGGCCACCTCGTACCCGGTGCCGAGCACCAGCCGGTCGAGGCCGACGTAGGTGAAGCCGAGGTACGCCATCCCGAGGACGGCCACCATGGCGAACGCCGCGAGCTGCAGCTTGGTGGTCCGGGTGATCACGGCCGGCCTCCCAGCAGGTCGGGGAGGCCGGCGAGGCCGCCCTGGCCGGGCACCCGGCCGACGATGCCCTCCGGCAGCAGGGCGCCCGGGCCGGCCTGCGGCGCCGGCGTCCCCGGTCCCCCGGCCGGTGCGCCGGACGCGTTCCCCGGCGGGCTGCCCGGCACGCCGCACCGCTCCCCGGTGAAGTCAGCGGGCGCGGCCTCCTCGAGGGCACCGGTGAGCGGGTCGACGAAGTAGCGGCAGAGCACCTCGGTGAGGTCCAGGTCCAGGCTGGCGGTCATGTTGGTGAACAACCCGTAGCCCCCGGTCCGCAGGTCCTGCCGGTAGTTCAGCGCCGACAGCGAGCTGGCCGGGAACGGGTAGGTGAGCAGCAGGTCCAGCGAGCCGGCGAGGTCCGGCCCGGCCGAGGCGAGCTGGGTGAGGATCGGCTGGAGCAGCCGCAGGTCCTCCACGGTGTTCGCGCCCGCCTGGTCGATCACGCGGGTCCCCACGTCACCGAGCCGGGCCAGGCTGTCGAGCATGGAGACCAGCAGGTCGCGCTGCTGGTTCACGACGTCCAGGCCGGGGCCGATGGTGTCCAGCGCCGTCTCGATCGTCTCGGTGCGCTGGGCCAGGCTCGCCGACAACGCGTCGACGCTGTCCAGCGCCCGGCCGATCTCCGACCGCTGCGCGTCGAGCCCGCCGATGAAGGTGTCCAGCTGCTGCAGCGTGCTGCGGATCGCCTGCTCCCGGCCCTCCAGGGCCACACCGAGCTCCCGGGTGATCGTCTGCAGCTGGGCGAGCCCACCCCCGTTGAGCACGAGGGAGAGGGCGCCCAGCAGCTCCTCGACCTCGACGTTGCGGTTGGTCCGGTCCAGCCCGATCCGGGCGCCGTCGGCGAGCGCGCCGCGCGGCTCCTCGTTCCCCGGGGGCGCCAGCTCGACGAACTTCTCGCCCAGCAGCGAGGTCTGCTGGACCATCGCCACCGCGTTGGCCGGCAGCTCGACGTCGCCGTTGACCGAGAGCGTCACCAGCGCGGTCCAGTCCTCCCCCAGCTCGATCTCCTCGACCCGGCCGACCGGCACGTCGGCGACGCGCACGCCCGACTGCGGCACCAGGTCCAGGACGTCGAGGAACTCCACCTGCACCGTGTAGGGCTCGTCACCGAGGTCAGCCCCGCCGGGCAGGCCGAAGGAGTAGGCGCCGCGGAAGTCGCAGCCGGCGAGCAGCAGGACGCTCGCGGTCAGGGCGGTCGCCCGGGCGAGTGGCCGGGTCACGGCTGTCCTCCCGCGAGGTCGGGCAGGCCGATCAGCGAGCCGCCGGTGCGGCCCCCGGCGGCGCCACCGCCGTAGAGCGCGGTCAGCAGCTCCTGCAGGTCGCTCACGCCGTCTCCGTCGAGGTCGTCCAGGGCGCCGTCGGCGTCCGCGTCCCCCGACAGCAGCCGGGTGCAGATCTGCTCGATCGGCGGCAGCTGGAGGCCCTGGGTCAGGGGGTCGGTGACCACGTCGGGCACCAGGTCCAGGTCCAGCCGCAGCCGCCCGGTCGCCCCCAGGACCTGGCAGACGATGACCTCGGGGCTGGTGGCGCCCATGGAGTTGTCCCGGGTGTCCAGCGTCCCGTAGTCGGGGTTGTAGGCGTGGGACAGGTTGCCCAGCGCCGCGGGGGCGACGTCCAGGACCTCGGCCAGGGCGTCCCGCTGCTGGACCAGCGCGAGGGTCACGTCGGCCAGCCGGTCGACGTTCGTGCGCAGCAGGTCGGTGTTGTCCTGCACGAAGCCGGCGACGTCGCCGAGCGCCTGCGACAGCAGCTGGATCGCGGTGGCGAGGTCCTCGCGCTCCCCCTCGAGCAGGTCTGCGACGGCCGCGAGGTTCTCGTTGAACACCCCGACCTGGTTGTCGATGGTGGCCAGCGCGCTGGTGAACCGCTGCAGGTTCTCGACCGAGTCGAAGAGCCCGTCGCGGTTCTCGGCCAGCGTCTGCACCGCCTGGGAGAAGCCGGTCAGCGTGCGGTTGAGGTCGTCCCCGGTGCCCTGCAGGTTCGCCGCCCCGACGTCGATCAGGTCCGACAGGGCGCCGTCGGCGTTGGCCCCGGTGGGACCCAGCGCCGCGGAGAGCTCGTCCAGGGCGCCGTACACGGCGTCGAGCTCCACCGGCGTCGCGGTCCGCTCCAGCGGGACCTCCGCACCGTCGCGCATCGCCGGCCCGCCGTCGTACACGGGGGCGAACTGCACGTACCGGTCGGAGACCAGGGAGGGCGCGAGCACCACGGCGTTCGCGTCGGCCGGGATGTCGTAGTCGTCGTCGATCGCCATCTCGACACGCACCCGGTCGCCCTCGGGGCGCACCTCGGTGATCTCCCCGACGTCGATGCCGAGGACGCGGACGTCGCTGCCCGCGTACAGCCCGACCGCCTGCCCGAACCAGGCCGTGACCCGGTACTGGCCGGCCGGCCGGAGCACCGTCCAGCCCAGCGCGCCGACCAGCACGAGCGTGGCGGCCACCGCGACGCCGCGCTGCAGGGAGCCACTCATCAGTTCCCCTCCTGGCAGGACACCGGCACGCCGGGGCCCCCGCACACCATGCTGCCGACCACGCCGGGCAGCAGGTTGTCCACGAAGCTGTCGAACCAACGGCCGTTGCCGAGGGTGTTGGTGAACACCCGGACGAACGGCGCCAGCCGGTCGACGGTCTGGGCGAGGTTCTCCCGGTTGCGCGCCAGGATCTCGGTCACCCGCGAGAGCTGCGCCAGCGCCGGCGTGAGCGCCTCGCGGTTGTCGGCCACCAGGCCGGAGAGCTGCGTCGAGAGCTCCTGGGTGCTGGTGAGGATCGAGTCGATCAGCTGCCGCCGCTCCTGCACCGCGGTGAGCAGCGTGTTCGAGTCGAGGATCAGCCGGGTGAACTCCCCGTTCCGGTCGGCCAGCACGTCGGTCACCGTCCGCGTCGCCGAGAGCAGCTCGCGCAGCTGGGCGTCGCGGGCGGCGATGGTGTCCGACAGCCGGGCCAGCCCCTGCAGCGAGCTGCGCACCTCGTCCGGCGTCTCGGCGAAGGTCTCGGCCAGCACCTCGAACGAACCGGCCAGCTGGCCGGTGTCGAGGTCCTGCACCGTCGTCGACAGGTCGGCGAAGGCCTCGACGACGTCGTAGGGCGACGCCGTGCGGGTCAGCGGGATCCGCTCGTCGGGGTCCAGCTCGGCGGATCCGCGCGGCACGAGGGCGAGGTACTTCGCGCCGAGCACCGTCTCGATCTTGATGGCGGCCTCGGAGCGGTCGCCCACGAAGGCGTCCCGGACCCGGAACTCGACGGTGACCGCGCCGTCCTCCAGGGCCAGGCCCTCGACGGTGCCCACCTTGACGCCGGCGACCCGGACCGGGTCGTCGGGCCGCAGGCCGGCCGCCTCGGAGAACTGCGCCCGGTAGACCGTGCCGCCGCCGATGAGCGGCAGGGACTGGGCGTTGAACGCCAGCAGCACGAGCGCGGTGATCACCGTCAGGCTGACCGCGCCGATCGTCACGGGGTTGCGGCTGCGGAAGGGACGCGGCTCGCGGGCCATCAGCTGCACCCCCGCTCGCCGTTGCGCAGCCCCCCGGTGGGCACCTCGACGGCGTTCTCGGTGCCGTCGGGGTTGCTGACCGGCAGCACGACGTTGCCCGAGGCCCCGCAGAGGAAGAAGTTGAACCAGCTGCCGTTGACGGCGGTCCGGGTGATCAGGTCGAGCTTGGTGGGCGCGAGCTGGAGGAAGTCCTCGATCACGTCCCCGCTGTCGGCCAGGGTCGTCGACAGGTCCTCCAGCGCGCGGATGTCGGCGGTGAGGGGAGCGCGGACGTCGACCAGCAGGTCGGTGGTGGACCGGGCCAGCCCGTCGATGGTCTGCAGCGAGTCGAAGATGGCCTGGCTGTCACCGGCCAGCCCGGTGACGAACTGCTGCAGGCTCACGACGAGCCCCGAGAGCTGCTCGTCGCGGGCGGCGACGCTGCCGAGCACGGTCGTGAGGTTGTCGATGACGCTGCCGATGACGGCGTCCTTGTCCGCGAGCGAGTCGGTCAGGGAGGCGACGTGCGCGAGCAGGCTCTGCACCGTCCCGCCCTCGCCCTGGAAGACCTGGATGATCTCGAAGGAGAGCCGGTTGACGTCCGCCGGCGACAGCGCCTGCAGCAGCGGCTGGAACCCGCCGAAGAGCGTGGTCAGGTCCAGGGCGGGGGTGGTCTGCGCCAGCGGGATGAGCGCGTCCTCCGAGAGCACCCGGCCCGCGGAGCCGTCGCCCTCCTCCAGCGCGACGTACCGCTGACCCACGAGGTTGCGGTAGCGGATGGTCGCCTCGACCCCGGCCGGCAGCGGCACGTCGGCGCTGACCTGCAGCACCACCTCGGCGACCGGGCGGTCGATCCCCTCGGCCAGCCCGATGCCGGTCACCTGGCCCACCCGGACGCCGGCGATGCGCACCTCGTCGCCCTCCACGAGGCCGGCGACGTCGGTGAACTGCGCCCGGTACCGCACCTGGTCGCCGTAGCCGGCGTTGGTGATGGTGCTGATGAGCACGTAGCTGGCCAGCACGGTCACCAGCCCGAACACCAGCAGCTTGGTCAGCGGCGCGGCCAGCCCGCGCAGCGCGCCCCTCATCGCAGGGCCACCTGGGTGCCGCGGAGCAGGGGGGCCAGCGTGGAGACCGCGAGGTCGGAGACCTGCTCGGGTCCGGTCCCGGTCTGGTGGGCGAGGATGCTGCGCACGAAGTCCAGCTCCGCTGTCGATCCGGCGAGGTCGTAGGGCAGGGAGTTGCCGGCCCTGGGGTTGGGGTCCCCCGCTCCCTCGGGCACGTCCTCGGCGCCGCGGCCACCGAGGCAGACGGGGTTCCCCGAGAAGGGGTTGTCCGCGGAGTCGACGCCGTCCTCCGGTGGGGTCGGGCAGTAGTACTCGCCGCGCTCGGCGGCCCGGATGAGACCGTCGATGTCGTCGAGGCCCTGGCAGTCGGGGCCGCTCCGGTCCAGGTAGGCCGGCTGGTCGCCGGGCACGTAGGGGTTGCGCGGCGGCAGGGTGACGACGATGTTCAGGTTGAGCGACGGATCGCCGTCGGCGCCGAAGGCCTCGCTGATCATCGGGTTGAACCGGGTGAGCCCCTCCAGCAGGCACGGGTAGACCGGGGAGTACTCGGCGAAGAGGCCCAGCACCGGCCGGGACGTCTCGGCCAGCGAGATGATGGTCCGCTCGTTGGCCTCCAGGAAGCCGGCCGCGGCGTCGCCTGCGGACCGGCCCACGGTGAAGGTCCGGCGCAGCTGCTCCTGCTGGTCGACCAGGGTCGTGCTGGTCACGGCGAGGTTGTCGAGCACCGCGAGCAGGTCGTCGGCGGCGGACTCGTAGGTGTCGGCGAAGTCGGCGAGTCCCGAGATGTCGGCCTGCAGCTGCGGCAGCACGGTGTTGAGCTGCGCGGTGTACTCCCCGACCGCGGCCAGGTTGGCGCCGAGCCGGTCGCCCCGGCCGCGCAGCGCGTCGGCGACCGCGCCGAGGGTCGTGGAGAGGTCCTGCGGCTGGACGGCCTGCAGGAGCGGCAGCAGGCCGTCGATCACCCGCTGCAGCTCGATCGCGTTCTCGCTGCGGTCCTGGCCGATGACGTCGCCGTCGGCGAGCCGCTCGGCGCTGGGTCGCTCGGGGAGCTCCAGCGAGACGAACCGCTCGCCGAACAGCGTCTTGGGCAGCAGCCGGGCGGTGACGTCGGCGGGGATCTGCTCCAGGTACTCGGGCCTGATCGCGAGCTCGAGCTCGGCGCCGTCGCTGCCGGCCCGCACCTCCCGGACGTCGCCCACGATGACGCCCCGGACCTTGACGTCGGAGGCCTCCTGCAGCTGGTTGCCGGCCGTGTCCGCCAGCAGCGTCACCCGGGCCACCTCGGTGAACGCTTTCTGGTAGGCCGCCACGGCCAGGCCCAGCAGCAGCGCGAGCACGACCAGGAAGGCCAGCCCCTGCAGCCGCCGACGGACGACCATCCCTCTCGCTCCGCTCATGCTCCGTTCACCCCGCGATCCGCACCGTCGTCGTGGAACCCCAGATCGCCAGCGACAGGAACAGGTCGATGACCATCACCGCGACGATCGAGAAGCGCACCGCCCGGCCGACCGCCAGCCCCACGCCCGCGGGCCCCCCGCCGGCGCGGAAGCCGTAGTAGCAGTGGCTCAGGATGATCACCACGGCGAAGACCAGGACCTTGAGGAACGACCAGAACACGTCCTGCGGCGGCAGGAACAGGTTGAAGTAGTGGTCGTAGGTGCCGGCTGACTGCCCGTAGGCCTGCGTGGTGATGGTGCGCGTGGCGAAGTAGCTGCTGAGCAGCCCCAGCACGTACAGCGGGACGACGGCGATGAAGCCGGCGACGATGCGGGTGGTCACGAGGAAGGGCAGCGAGGGCACCCCCATGACCTCGAGGGCGTCGATCTCCTCGTTGATCCGCATGGCGCCGATCTGCGCGGTGAAACCGCAGCCGACCGTCGCCGAGAGCGCCAGCCCGGCCACCAGCGGGGCGATCTCCCGGGTGTTGAAGTAGGCCGAGAGGAAGCCGGTGAAGGCCGAGGTGCCGAGCTGGTCCAGCGCGGCGTAGCCCTGGAGCCCGACCTCCGTCCCGGTGAAGAAGGACAGGAAGGCGATCACGCCGACCGTGCCCCCGATGACCGCCAGCGCGCCGGACCCGAACGTCACCTCGGCCAGCAGCCGGAAGGTCTCCCGCTTGTAGCGCCGCAGGGCGCGCGGCACCCAGCCGAGCGCCCGCCCGTAGAAGCTCAGCTGGTCGCCGAGGTCGTCCAGGGTGTCCAGCGGCCGCCGGTAGACGGTGGTGGCGAGCCGGCGGACCCGGACCCGGACCCGGTCGGTGGGTGAGAGGAGCGCCATCACGCCCCCTTCGGGGGGACGAGCTGGAAGTACAGCGCCGTCATCACGAAGTTCACCGCGAACAGCAGCAGGAAGGTGATGACCACCGCCTGGTTCACCGCGTCACCCACGCCCTTGGGGCCGCCCCCGGCGTTCAGCCCCTTGTAGGCGGCGACGATCCCGGCGATCAGGCCGAACACCAGGGCCTTGATCTCGCCCGACCAGAAGTCCTCCACCTGGGCCAGGGCGCTGAACGAGGCCAGGTAGGCGCCCGGCGTACCGCCCTGCAGCACGACGTTGAAGAAGTAGCCCCCGGCCACGCCGACCACGCTGACCAGTCCGTTCAGCAGGACGGCGACCAGCATCGAGGCGAGCACCCGGGGCACGACCAGGCGCTGGATCGGGCTGATCCCCAGGACCTCCATGGCGTCGATCTCGTCGCGGATCTTGCGGGCGCCGAGGTCGGCGCAGATCGCCGACCCCCCGGCGCCGGCGATCAGCAGCGCGGTGACGATGGGGCTGGCCTCCCGCAGGACGGCGAGCACCGAGGCCGATCCGGTGAACGACTGGGCCCCGAGCTGCCGGGTCAGCGAGCCCAGCTGCAGAGCGATGACCGCCCCGAAGGGGATCGCGACGAGCGCCGTCGGCAGGATCGTCACGCTGGCGACGAACCAGGTCTGCTGGACGAACTCGCGCACCTGGAACGGCCGCTTGGGCAGCGCCCGCAGCACGTCGAGGGCGAAGGCGAACAGCTTCCCGCTCGCCGCCAGCGGCCGGGTCGGCGAGTACTTCCCGTCCAGCAGGCCCGGGGCGACCGGCTTCTCGGTCGCGGTCACCCGGCGCCGCCGACGCGGGGCAGCACCACCGCGGGGGCCGGCCTCCCCGGCTCGGGAGCCCAGTGCCGGCCACCCGCGCCGGGGGTCGGGCGGAAGAGGCCGGCGTCGGCCTGCGCGAGCAGGTCCGGCGGCAGCGAGGCGCGGATGGCATCGGCGGTGGCGGGGTCGAACTGGTGCAGCATGCGGGCCACCCGCTCCTGCCGGCGGCGCACGGCCTTGCGCTCCGGCAGGCCTGGGGAGGGGTCCAGCTGGGGCGGCACGGCATCCCCGCCGCTGGCGCCCTTGGGCCCGATGCCGTTGTGCCGGTCGCCGCCGCGGGCCTCCAGTGCGGCCATCTCGGCCTCGACCTGGGCGACGTCCTTCTCCTCGCTCATCCCGATGGGGCCCTCGCGGCGGCCGTTGAGGAACTGGCGCACGACCGGCTCCTGCGAGGTCAGCAACTGCTCCCGCGGGCCGAACATGGCCAGGTGGCGGCGGAACAGGAGGCCGAGGTTGTCGGGCACCGTGCGGGCGGTGCCGATGTCGTGGGTGACGATCAGGAAGGTGGCGTCGATCTGCGCGTTGAGGTCGACGATCAGCTGGTTGAGGTAGGCCACGCGGACCGGGTCGAGGCCGGAGTCCGGCTCGTCGAACAGGATGATCTCGGGGTCCAGCACCAGCGCCCGGGCGAGGCCAGCGCGCTTGCGCATCCCGCCGGAGATCTCCCCCGGCAGCTTCCCCTCGGCGCCCTGCAGACCGACCATGTCCATCTTCTCGAGGACGATCCGCCGGATCTCCGACTCGCTCTTCCTCGTGTGCTCGCGCAGGGGGAAGGCGATGTTGTCGAAGAGGTTCATCGAGCCGAAGAGCGCGCCGTCCTGGAACAGCACGCCGAAGAGCTTGCGCACCTCGTAGAGGCGGGACTCGCTGGTGTTCACGATGTCGGTGTCGGAGATGACGATCGAGCCCCGCTCGGGCTTCAGCAGGCCGACCAGCGACTTGAGGAACACCGACTTGCCGGTGCCCGAGGGCCCCAGGAGCACCGAGATCTCCCCCGGCGGGAGCGTGAGCGTGACGTCGCTCCAGATGTTCTGGCTGCCGAACGACTTGGTCAGCCCCGAGACCTCGACTGCGACGCCCACGTGTCCCCTGCCTCCCGTTCCGGCCGGCCCGCCCGGTCCCCGCCCCGCCGCGTCGGCGGGCCCCGGCGGGGCGCTCGACCGTGGTGGGTCCCGTGGTCCGGGGCCCTGGCCTGCGCTCCTACCGGTCAGTAACGACGCGGTCCGGCGAAGGTTACGTGTGTCACGGAGTTCCCGTGACCCGCGTCTCCCCGTTCGGGGTGCGCAACCACCCGGACATGCGACAGGGGCCGCCCTCCCGAAGGAGGACGGCCCCTGTGGTGAGGCGGTGGAACGGCCCCGTCCCGGGCCCCACCCTGAGCTAGCGAAGGGTGGGGAGGACGGGGTCCTTCACTTGACGGTGACGGTGGCGCCGGCGCCCTCGAGAGCGGCCTTGGCCTTCTCGGCGGCGTCCTTGGCGACCTTCTCCAGGATCGGCTTCGGCGCGTTGTCGACCAGGTCCTTGGCCTCCTTGAGGCCGAGCGAGGTCAGACCGCGCACCTCCTTGATGACCTGGATCTTCTTGTCGCCGGCAGCCTCGAGGATGACGTCGAACTCGTCCTGCTCCTCGGCGGCGGCAGCGCCACCGTCGCCGCCACCGGCGGCCGGGGCGGCAGCAACGGCGACGGGGGCAGCAGCGGTGACCTCGAAGGTCTCCTCGAACTGCTTCACGAAGTCGGACAGCTCGAGGAGGGTCATCTCCTTGAACGCGTCGAGCAGATCCGCGGTGGAAAGCTTGGCCATGATGTCTCCTTCTGGGGTCAGTCGGTGCTGGCCGCGGCGTCCGCGGCGTCAGCGTCGGGGGTGGTGTCAGCAGCAGCAGCCTCGGGAGCGCCGGCCTCGGCCGGCTTCTTCTCCTTGAGCGCCTCGGCGAGCCGGGCGACCTGCGACAGCGGGGCCTGGAACAGCCCGGCAGCCTTGGTCAGGTTGCCCTTCATGGCGCCGGCCAGCTTGGCCAGCAGCACCTCGCGCGGCTCGACGTCGGCCAGGGCGGTGACCTCGGCGGGGCCGACGGTGCGGCCCTCGACGACGCCGCCCTTGACGACGAGCAGCGGGTTGGCGCGCGCGAAGTCGCGGATGGCCTTGGCGGCCTCGACGACGTCACCCTCGATGAAGGCGATCGCGGTCGGGCCGTTGAGCAGCGGGGCCAGGTCGGGGTGCCCGACCGAGTCCGCCGCCCGCTTCGTCAGGGTGTTCTTGACGACGGCGTAGCTGCTGCCCTCACCGAGGGAACGACGCAGCTGGGTCAGCTGCGCCACGGTCAGCCCGCGGTACTCGGTGAGCACCGCCGCGCTGGACGACTGGAACCGCTCGGTGATCTCGTCGATCACCGCGGCCTTCGCCTGCGTGGGCATGGGCCTCCTCTCGTCTGTCGGGCGACTGCTGGACGCTGCACGACTGCGTGCGTCGAGGGGCCCGGAGACGAGGAACGCCCCGGCGCAGGGCGCACGGGGCGAGGGGCGGGCGCGAGCGCCTGCCGATCGAACCGTCCTCCTGCGCGGGTCGCCCGGTGCTCCGGGACCTTCGATCGCACGCGGACGTGCGACGACCAGCGGTCTTGGGGGGAACGGTGGCAAGAGTACCCCACACGACGACGGCCCCGCCGCGCGGGTGCGCAGCGGGGCCGTGGCGAGGCGATGGAACGGCCACCCTTCAGGGGCCCGCGCCGAGCATGCGAGGCGTGGGGGAAGGGTGGCCCTCCTACTCGTCGACCGTCAGGTTGCGGGTGCGGTTCGGGTCGACCGGGATGCCCGGACCCATCGTGGTCGAGATGGTGACCTTCTTCAGGTACCGCCCCTTGGCCGACGACGGCTTGGCGCGCAGCACCTCGTCGAGTGCGGCCGCGTAGTTCTCGACCAGCTTGGCCTCGTCGAACGAGGTCTTGCCGATGACCAGGTGCAGGTTGGCCTGCTTGTCGACGCGGAAGTTGATCTTCCCGCCCTTGATGTCGTTGACGGCCTTGGTGACGTCGGGGGTCACCGTGCCGGTCTTCGGGTTGGGCATCAGGCCACGGGGGCCGAGGATGCGGGCGATGCGACCGACCTTGGCCATCTGGTCCGGCGTCGCGATCGCGGCGTCGAAGTCCAGGAAGCCGCCCTGGATGCGCTCGATCAGGTCGTCGGAGCCCACGACGTCGGCGCCGGCGGCCTCGGCCTCGGCAGCCTTGTCACCGGTCGCGAAGACGATGACGCGGGCGGTCTTGCCGGTGCCGTGCGGCAGGTTGACCGTGCCGCGGACCATCTGGTCGGCCTTGCGCGGGTCGACACCCAGGCGCATGGCCACCTCGACGGTGGCGTCGTAGGCGGTCGTCGACGTCTCCTTGGCCAGCGAGGCTGCCTGGAGCGGGCTGTACAGGTTGTCGCGGTCGACCTTCTCGGCCGCTGCGCGGAACTTCTTGCCGTGCTTCGCCATGGTGATTCCTCTCGCCCGGACGGTGCCGGGGATTGTGTGGTTCGCGGGCCAGGCGTGGCCCTCCCACGAGTGCAGGTGGTGCGGGTGCGGGCTGAGGTCAGCCCGTGACGGTGATGCCCATCGACCGGGCGGTGCCGGCGATGATCTTCTCGGCCTGGTCGAGATCGTTGGCGTTGAGGTCGGCCATCTTCGTGGTGGCGATCTCCCGGACCTGGTCACGGGTGACCGTGGCGACCTTGGTCTTGTGCGGCTCGCCCGAGCCCTTCTCGACACCAGCGGCCTTCAGCAGCATGCGCGCCGCCGGCGGGGTCTTGGTGACGAACGTGAAGGTGCGGTCCTCGAAGACCGAGATCTCCACGGGGATGACGTTGCCGCGCTGCGACTCGGTCGCGGCGTTGTACGCCTTGCAGAACTCCATGATGTTGACGCCGTGCTGACCCAGCGCCGGACCCACGGGCGGGGCGGGGGTGGCCGCACCGGCGTTGATCTGGAGCTTGATGACCGCGGTCAACCGCTTCCTGGGGGGCATGCTCTGTTCTCCGGTTCAGTTGGGTGGTGAGGTCTTCGGACCCGTCCGTCAGATCTTCTGGACCTGGCTGAACGAGAGCTCGACGGGCGTCTCGCGGCCGAAGATGGAGACCAGCACCTGCAGCTTCTGCTGCTCGGCGTTGATCTCGTTGATGGTGGCGGGCAACGTGGCGAACGGGCCGTCCATGACGGTGACCGACTCGCCCACCTCGAAGTCGACGACGGCGGCCGGCGCGGCGGCGGCGCCGCCCGAGCTCGCGGCGGCGGCCTCGGCGGCCCGCGGCGCCTGCGGCGTGGTGGCCGGGGCGAGGATCTTCACGACCTCGTCGATCGTCAGCGGGGACGGCTTGGAGGTCGCGCCGACGAAGCCGGTGACCCCGGGGGTGTTGCGCACCGCGCCCCACGACTCGTCGTTGAGCTCCATGCGGACCAGCAGGTAGCCCGGCAGGACCTTGCGGTTGACCTGCGAGCGCTTGCCGTTCTTGATCTCGGTGACCTCCTCGGTGGGCACCTCGATCTGGTAGATGTAGTCCTCCACGTCGAGGGACTGGATGCGCGCCTCGAGGTTGGTCTTCACCTTGTTCTCGTAGCCCGCGTACGAGTGGACGACGTACCAGTCGCCGGGGGCGATCCGCAGCGCCTTGCGCAGCGACTCGACCGGGTCCTCGTCCTCCTCGACCGCGACCTCGGAGTCCCCGGCCGGCGCGGCCTCCGGGTCGGTGGCGAGCGTGTCGGGGTTCCCGGTCTCGATCTCCGGCGTCGCGTCGGCGACCTCGCCGTCGGAGATGGCGGCACCCGCGCCCAGGTCGGCGGTGTCGCTGGACCCCTCGGCGGCACCCGACTCACCGGCGCCGGTCTCGACGTCGGCGGTGCCGCGCTCGTCGAATCGGGCGTCGTCCAGATCGGTGCCTTCGACCGCGTTGTCGGTCTCGAAGGGCTCGCGGGGGTCGGTCACAGGGTGTCTCTTCCTTGTCAGGGGGCGTTCAGGCGCGGGGACGGCGGATCAACCGAAGACGGCGAGCACGGCCTGCGCGAAGAGCAGGTCGAGCCCGGCCACCAGCGCGACGATGAACGCGACGAACACGATCACCACGGTCGTGTAGGTGATCAGCTCCCGCCGGCCCGGCCAGATGACCTTGCGCAGCTCGGCGACCACCTCGCGCAGGAAGCGCATGATCGAGCGGCGGGGCTGGTGCTCCTCGGCGCGCGCCCGCTCCGCAGCCGCCCGGGAGCGGGTCGGGCTGCCGTCGCGAGCCGGCTCGGTGGCCGACCGGGCGGCGCGACGCGACCGCGTGGCGGGCTCGTCGTCCTCGTCCCCGTCGACGGTGATGCGGCCCCGCCGGCGGGTGCTGCGGTCCCGCGCGGCGACGACCTTGTCCTCGTCGGCCTCCGCCTCGCCGGCCACCTGGTCCTCGGCGGCCTCGAGGGCGGCGGCGTCGTCGACCCCCGGCGCCTCGCGGTCCAGCTGCTCGTCGGTGAGCTCGGCGTCGGAGGCGGCGCGCGCGTCGTCCTCGCGGCCCGGCTTCTCGTCGCTCACTGCGCCTCGCTCGCCTCGTCGTGGTGGCCTCTCCCGCGAGGGCCGTCGGTCGGTCGTGCCGGTGTCCTGCTGGCAGGGGTGACAGGACTTGAACCTGCAGCCTGCGGTTTTGGAGACCGCTGCTCTGCCAATTGAGCTACACCCCTATGCCCTGGGTGGGCCCCGGAGCGTCTCGCCGCCACGGTGGCGCCGGCCCCGGGAAGGGATCCGGGGCACGCCGGTGGCGGGGTCAACAGGCCCCGGTGAAGCCAGTGTACGGGACCGTGACGGGCGGAAGCGAACGTCCCACCGGGCCTGCCCCCGGCCGGGGCATCTCCCCCGGTCGGCCACCCCGCGCGGGACCGGGCGGGCAGCCCGCGGCCGTGGTCTTTGACACGATGGCCCCATGACCGACGTCTCCGCACCGGGGTCCGCCTCCCAGTCGACCGAGCTGCCGCCCACCGCGCGCCGCATCTCCCGTCGCATCGGCGCCATCGCCGAGTCCGCGACGCTGGCCGTGGACGCCAAGGCGAAGGCGCTCAAGGCCGCCGGGAAGCCGGTGATCGGCTTCGGTGCCGGCGAGCCGGACTTCCCGACGCCGGACTACGTCGTCGAGGCCGCGATCACCGCGGCCCGGACGCCGGCCATGCACCGGTACACCCCCGCCGGCGGCCTCCCCGCGCTGAAGGAGGCCATCGTCGCCAAGACGGCGCGCGACTCCGGCCTGCGGCTGACCCCCGCGCAGGTGCTGGTCACCAACGGCGGCAAGCAGGCGGTCTACGAGGCGTTCGCGACGATGCTCGACCCCGGCGACGAGGTCCTGCTGCCGGCGCCCTACTGGACGACCTACCCGGAGGCCATCCGGCTGGCCGGGGGCGTGCCGGTGCCGGTGGTGGCCGACGAGCAGAGCGGCTACCTGGTGTCGGCGGCGCAGCTCGAGGCGGCGCGCACCCCGCGCACCAAGGCCCTGCTCTTCTGCTCCCCCTCCAACCCCACGGGCGCGGTCTACCCGGCCGAGCAGGTGGAGGAGATCGGCCGCTGGGCGCTCGACGCCGGCCTCTGGGTGCTGACCGACGAGATCTACGAGCACCTGACGTACGGCGGGGCCTCGGCGCCGTCGATGCCGGTGCTGGTGCCCGAGCTCGCCGACCGGTGCGTCGTGGTGAACGGCGTCGCCAAGACCTACGCCATGACCGGCTGGCGGGTGGGCTGGATCGCGGGCCCGGCCGACGTCGTCAAGGCCGCCACGAACCTCCAGTCGCACGCGACGTCGAACGTCGCGAACGTGTCGCAGGCCGCGGCCATCGCCGCGCTGACCGGCGACCTGTCGGCGGTCGCCGAGATGCGGACGGCGTTCGACCGGCGCCGGCAGACCATCGTGTCGATGCTGCGGGAGATCCCCGGCGTCGCCTGCCCCGAGCCGCACGGCGCCTTCTACGTCTACCCCTCGGTCAAGGGGCTGCTCGGCCGCTCGATCAGCGGGCGCACGGCCGGCAGCAGCGCGGAGCTGGCCGAGCTGATCCTCGACCAGGCGGAGGTCGCGGTCGTCCCGGGCGAGGCGTTCGGGACGCCGGGGTACATCCGGATGTCCTACGCGCTGGGCGACGACGACCTGGTCGAGGGCGTCTCGCGGCTGCAACGGCTGCTCTCCACGGCCGGCTGAGCAGCGGCGCCGCTGCCTGCCCGACCGCGGGCGTGGCGGCGGCGCGGGCGGTCAGGGCAGCCGGACGACCGCGCGAGCGAGGGAGAGCACCTTCTCGCCGTCGCTGGTGACGGTGAGGTCGACCCGCGCCCGCCCGTCCTCCAGCAGGGCGGCCACCCTTCCGCGGACGGTCAGCTCCGCTCCCCGGTCGTCGTCCGGGACGACGACGGGCCGCCCGAAGCGGACCTGGTACTCGACCAGCGCCGCCGAATCCCCGGTCCAGCCGGTGACCGCCCGGGCGGCGAGCGCCATGGTCAGCATGCCGTGGGCGATGACGCCGGGCAGGCCGACCTCGCGGGCCACCCGCTCGTTCCAGTGGATCGGGTTGAAGTCGCCGGAGGCACCGGCGTATCGGACCAGGTCGGCGCGGGTGACCCGGAGGACCAGCTCGGGGAGCTCGGTCCCGACCTCGGCGGTCATGCCGCACCTCGCGCCACGAGCATCGAGGTGGCCGTGCAGACCGCCTCGCCGTCCTCCGTGGCGAGCTCCACCCGGGCCGTCAGCAGGTCGTTGCCGGCGACGGTGCGCGCGGCGTCGATCGTGGTGGTGGCGACCAGCCGGTCGCCGGCCCGGATCGGGCGGTGGTGGGTGAACTTCTGCTCGCCGTGGACGACGCGGCTGTAGTCCAGCCCCACCTCGTCGTCCGCGAGCACCGCGAAGGCGGCCTCGAGGCTCACCACGACGGCGAACGTCGGCGGCGCCACGACGTCGGGGTGGCCGGCCGCACGGGCCGCGTCGGCGTCGTGGTGCACCGGGTCGGTGGCGCCGACGGCGGTCGCGAACTCGGCGATCTTCGCCCGGCCGACCTCGTAGACGGCAGAGGGCGGGTAGCTGCGCCCGACCAGTGCCCGGTCCAACGCCATGCTCCCGCCCTCGCTCAGCAGCCGCGAACCGTCAGCGGGTCTCGCGGTGCAGCGTGTGCTTGCGCTCGCGCGGGCAGTACTTCTTCAGCTCGAGCCGGTCGGGGTCGTTCCGCCGGTTCTTGCGGGTGATGTAGTTGCGGTTCTTGCACTCCTGGCAGGCCAGGGTGATCTTCGGACGGACGTCGGTGGCTGCCACGGGAGCGCTCCTAGCCTTGTGGGACAGGACCCGGGACCGGGCCCTGCTGCCGAACCGGCTGGATGCCGACACGGCGACGGACCCGGGATGCCGGGTCCGTCGGGAGTAGCGGTGACCGGACTTGAACCGGTGACACAGCGATTATGAGCCGCTTGCTCTACCAGGCTGAGCTACACCGCCGGGATGACCACCCGGGCCGGTCTCGCGACAGGACCGGTAGGTCAGGTTACTGCCAGAGCCCCTTTACGGAATCGAACCGTAGACCTTCTCCTTACCATGGAGACGCTCTGCCGACTGAGCTAAAGGGGCGTGCTCGGAGCCGTCGAAGACTCTACCAAGCCGCTCGTGGCGACCGGCGGGGGCCCTCCGGACCGTGCGGGAAGACTGTAACAGCCGCTCCGGGCGGCCCGTCCGGAGGTCGGCGACGTGCTGGCACGGCCCCGCGTCGGGGCCCCGCCGCGGGGTCGCGAGCGGTGGGGGGACCGTGGGTCCGTCTTCAGGTGCGGACGAACAGCCGGCGGTAGGTGGCCCCCGGGGCGGCCGAGCGCACACCGGTGCGTGCCAGCAGCCACTTCTCCAGCCGGTCCTCGGGCAGCGGGCGGCTGATCAGGAAGCCCTGGAGCTTGTCGCAGCCCATGGTGATGAGCTGGTTGCGCGTCATCTCGTCCTCGACGCCCTCGGCGACGACGCACAGCCCCAGGTTGTGGGCCAGCTCGATGATCGAGCGCGCGATGAAGGACTCCCCCTGGCTGGTGGCCATGGTGAGGACGAAGGACTTGTCGATCTTCAACTCGTCGATGGGGAGATGCCGGAGCTGGGAGAGCGACGAGTAGCCGGTGCCGAAGTCGTCCATGGAGAGCCGGAGCCCCAGGTCGTGCAGCTCGTCCAGCACGGGGCTCTCGCGCACGGAGTCGTCGACGACGCTGCTCTCGGTCAGCTCCAGGATGAGCAGCTCCCCGGGGACGCGGTGGCGCTCCAGTGCGCCGCGGATGCGGCCCACCAGGTGCGGCTCGCTCAGCGAGAACGCGGAGACGTTCACCGCGACGGAGAGCGAGATGCCCTGGTCCAGCCAGCGCCGGCACCGGGCCAGCGCGAGGTCCAGGACGTGGTCGGTGACCGCGCCGATCCGGCCGATCTGCTCGGCGAGGCCGATGACGTCCTCGGGCGGGATGCTGCCGTAGCGCGGGTGGGTCCAGCGGACGAGCGTCTCCACCGAGACGATGTCCGACGTCTGGGCGTCGATGACCGGCTGGAAGACGACGCCGATCTGCCCATCTGCCATGGCCTGCTCCAGCTCGGTGCCCAGCTGCAGGCGGCGCAGGCTCTGCTGGTCGAGCACCGGGTGGTAGCTGGCCACGCCGCCCGACTCCGCGGCCGCGAGCAGGGCCACGTCCGCGCGCTGCATGAGCGTGCCCGCGTCGGTGCCGTGCACGGGGGCTGCCGCGACGCCGATGGTCAGCGAGACCTCCAGGTCCAGCCCGGCCACCCGGACGCGCGTGGCCGCGGCCTCGCGCAGCCGCCGGGCCGCCTGCTCGGTGGCCTTCAACGACAGGCCGGGGAGCAGGACGGCGAACTGCTCCCGTTCCATGCGGGCCAGCAGGGCGCGCGGCGGGGCGTGCTCGCGGAGCAGGCCGGCGGTGACCAGGAGCAGCTCGTCGCTCGCGGCGTGCCCGAGGGTGTCGGTGACGTCGGCGTAGGTGCCCAGGGAGGCGAGGATGAGCCCGGCCCGGTCACCGGCCGGGTCCGCGGTCACGAGCGCGTCGATCTCCGCCGCGAGCCGCTGCCGGTTGGGTAGCCCGGTGAGGCGGTCGTGGTCGGCGTCGAAGCGGATGCGCGTGAGCAGCTGCTGCTGCCGGATCGCCGCGTTGACGTGGGTGAGCATCGACTCCAGGGCGCCACGCTCGGTGCTGCCGAAGGAGACGGCGTCGCTGCGGCGGTCGCAGACCTCCAGGTAGCCCGGCTCCCCTGCGGCCGTGGTGACCGGTGCGCCCAGCACCTCCGCGACCCCCCGGCGGGCGAGCGCCGCCGCCTGGGCCTCGTCGGCACGCCCGGCCGAGACGTGGACGGCCCCCGACGAGGCGACCGCGCGGCGACGCAGCACGTCGTCGGGGTCGCCGGGCCCGTCGTACCAGTCGGCACCGCTCTCGGTGGCGACCACCAACCGCGGGCCCTCGTCGAGGTAGGGCGGCAGCCAGAGGGCGACCCGCTCCGCGTTCAGCAGCTCCTGCACCGCCTGCACGATGTGGCGGGTGCCCACCTCGTCGGGCTGGACCTGCTCCACCCGCCGCGCGAACTCGTAGACGCGCTCCAGGGACTGGCTCTCCCGGGTCACCTCCGCGAACCGGCGGTACAGCAGGACCAGGGCCGCCGTGAGGGGCGCGAGGATGAGGAGCGACCACAGCGTGACGTGCAGCACCAGGAGGATCGCCAGGCCGACGAGCACGGCGACCGGCGAGACGACGACGACCGGCACCAGCAGGCTCGTCCAGATCGAGCGCCCGGGGTACCCCTGGGTCACGGTGATCGCCCCGGCCACCATGACGGCGGCGACGGCGTTGGCCGCGAAGACCGCCAGCAGGCAGGAGATCCAGGTCCAGGGCTGGCTGACGTCGCCGCCCGACATCAGGTCGAGCACGAACACCGCGACGGCGCTGTCGATGACCGCGACGGCGACGTTGAAGAGGATCTTGGCCGGCGAGAACCGCTGGAGCGCCAGCACGAGTCCGACGGCCGCCGCTCGGGTCACCGCCGTCCAGGCGCCACCGAGCTCGAGCAGGGCGATCACGAGGGCCAGCTCGCTGGCGGAGTTCACGAAGCTCTGGCGGCGGAACTCGATGTGGACGTAGACCCACTCCCCCAGCACCGCGGCCAGGAAGACGGCGCCCAGCAGGATGCCGCTCACAGGATCCACCCCGCGCGTCAGCAGGGCCGCGCCCAACGGCGCCGCAATGGCCAGCGCGAGTCCTGTGGCGACCCAGGGGCTGCGGACGGTACGCGAGCGACTACGCTCGCTAACCTCCTGCTCAGCCACGTGCACGGCACTCTCCCCGGTCGTTGGGCGGGCGAAAGGCTAGCAGCGGTGTCGATCACCGCCACCCTCTCCGCACGCGGGAGAGGAACCCGCTCGCCGAGGTGATCGGCAGGAACTGCCCCGAACATGAGAAAGGGGCAGCCGCCCCGGAGGGACGACTGCCCCTTCTGGACCAGGGGGGACGGCCCGATCAGGCCTGGCGACCCCAGCGGACGCCACGACCCCAACGCACACCCCGACCCCAGCGGACTCCGCGGGCCGAGCTGTCCTCACGCTGCATGCTGCTGTTCATGGCGCCTCCCTCGTGGCACGACAAAATGGCTGAATGCGGCAGCCATCCACGCGCGGGGGCAGAGCGTCGTCGAATACGGACCGCGCGGGCGACACTCCTTCCCGTCACGGGTCGCCACAAGCATCAGGGTCACGACACGCCGCTGGCGACGCCGAGTCGTGACGTTGCGCCACATTGATCACACGAGGGGTGACCCGCTTCACCGGCGGGCGGCGGTCCACGGCCGTCGACGCCGGCGGCGCGATCGGCCCCCGGACCGCCGAGGGTGATCCACGCACCCGCGCCGTCCACAGGAACCGCCGGGTGCCACGAGGACGGGTGAACCGTCGTCCACAGTGTCCACAGATCGTGTCCACAGGTCGTGGACAACCGCGGGTCGGTGCTTACGCTGCCGCGCGTGCACCCCGACCAGGACGACCGCGAGCGCGGGTCGACGCTCCCGTTCGTCCTGGTGTGCTGGCTGGTCGCCGCGCTGATGGCCGTCGGGGCGATCGCGGCGTCCGACGCCTTCCTCGAGCAGCAGGAGGTGCAGTCGGTCTGCGACAGCGCCGCCCTCGCCGCGGCGAACCGGGCCGACGAGGCGGTGCTCTACGCGCAGGGGGTGGGCACCGAGCTCCCGCTCAGCCGCGCCGCCGCCCAGGCCGCGGTGGCCGACCAGCTGGCCGACGGCGACCTCGCGCTGGACAGCTGGGCGGCCGAGACCGACGGGGCCGAGGTGACCGTGCGGTGCACCCGGTACGTGGACATCGCGTTCGGCTGGCTGTTCCTGGCCGGGCAGCAGCTCGAGCGGACCGCCGTCTCCAGCGCGCGGGCACCGACGGCGCCCTGATCCGGCCCCGGGACGGCGACGGCCCCCGACCGGGTGGTCGGGGGCCGTCGTACCGGGCGTGGCGGGTGAAGGATTCGAACCTTCGTAGGCTAAGCCGACGGATTTACAGTCCGCTCCCATTGGCCACTCGGGCAACCCGCCGCGATTGGTACGCGGGAGAGACTACAAGACGAGGGCCCCGGCACGTGACGGGTCCCCACCGACGGGCCGCCGTGGCGCCCCGTCCCGCACGGAGAGGAAACGACATGGCCGACGCATCCTTCGACGTCGTGAGCAAGGTCGACCGCCAGGAGGTCGACAACGCCCTCAACCAGGCGGGCAAGGAGCTCTCGCAGCGCTTCGACTTCCGCGGCACCAACGCGACCATCGCGTGGGCCGGCGAGGACGGCGTCACGCTGCAGGCCGACACCGAGGAGCGCGTCGCGGCGGCGCTGGAGGTGTTCAAGGAGAAGCTGATCAAGCGCAACATCTCGCTCAAGGTGCTGGACGCCGGCGAGCCCCAGGCCTCGGGGAAGAGCTACAAGATCGGCGCGAAGATCAAGCAGGGCATCGAGTCCGACACCGCCAAGAAGATCGCGAAGATCATCCGGGACGAGGGGCCCAAGGGCGTCCAGGCGCAGATCCAGGGCGACCAGCTGCGGGTGAGCGGCAAGAAGCGCGACGACCTGCAGGCCGTCCAGCAGCTGCTGCGCGGCAAGGACCTCGACGTCGCCCTGCAGTTCGACAACTACCGCTGAGCCCCCGCCTGGGCCGACGCCGGAGGCCGGGCGCGCGACACCGGACGGCGAGCACGGCTTCGCTGCACCGGGCCGTACCCTCGTGGGTCGGTGTCCGTCCCGGACGCCCGACGACCCGTGGAAGGCCGGAGTGACTACCCGCAGACGCATCGCCGCCCTGGGTGGCGCGGTGGCCATCGGTGGCTTCGTCGTCTTCGCGGCGAACTACGTCCCGCCCAACGAGCGCGCCAGGGTGGACGAGGGGGCAGAGCTGCTCAGCGGCTCCCTCGTCGGGGCCGGCTCCAGCGCCCAGCAGGCGGCCATGCAGGGCTGGGCGGCCGGCTTCAGCGCCGTCCAGCCCCGGCTGGACGTCAGCTACGACCCCATCGGCTCCGGCGGCGGTCGCGAGCAGTTCCTCGCCGGTGGGACCGACTTCGCCGGCTCGGACGCCGCGTTGGACGCCGACGAGCTCGCGCAGGCCGCGGAGCGCTGCGGCCCCTCCGGCGTCTTCGAGCTGCCGAACTACATCTCCCCCATCGCCGTCGTCTACAACGTCGACGGCGTCGACGAGCTCAACCTCTCCCCGGCGACCCTCGCCGGGATCTTCGACCAGCGGATCACCCGCTGGAACGACCCGGCGATCGCCGCCGACAACCCCGGGACCGCCCTACCCGACCTGGCGATCGCCCCGGTGAACCGCGCGGACGAGTCCGGCACCACCGAGAACTTCACCGAGTACCTGGCCGAGGCGGCGGACGGCGGGTGGCCGCACGAGCCCGACGGCAGCTGGCCGGTGCCCGGCGGCGAGGCGGCCCAGGGGAACTCCGGGGTCGTGGCCGCCGTCCGCGGTGGGCAGGGCACCATCGGTTACGCCGACCTGAGCCAGGCCGGCGACCTCGGCGTCGCGAACATCGGCGTGGGTGGGGAGTTCGTCGCTCCGTCGGCCGAGGCCGCCGCGGCCGTCGTGGAGAACTCCCCGCGCCTCGAGGGCCGCGGTGAGCACGACGTCGTCATCGAGCTGAACAGGGACACCGCCGGGTCCGGCGAGTACCCCATCGTGCTGGTCAGCTACCACATCGGCTGCATGAAGTACGACGACCCGGAGGTCGCCGAGCGGCTCCGGGCGTTCATGACCTACGTGGTCAGCCCCGAGGGGCAGCGAGCCGCCGCCGAGGTCGCCGGGTCGGCCCCCATCTCCGACGGCCTCCGGGAGCAGGCGCTGGACGCGATCGACGCGGTCCGCCCGATCTGAGCCGGCGCCCGTCAGCGCTGGCCGAGCTCGCGCCCCATCTGCTCCAGGCGGGCGATGCGCTGGGCCATCGGCGGGTGGCTGGCGAAGAGCGAGGCCATGCCCTGACCCCGGAACGGGTTGGCGATCATCAGGTGGCTCTGGGTGACCAGCCGCTCCTCCTGCGGCAGCGGGCGGGCCGCCGTCCCCCGCTCGATCACCCGCAGCGCGTCGGCGAGCGCCAGCGGGTCCTGCGACAGCTGGGCACCGGAGGCGTCGGCCTGGAACTCGCGGCTGCGGCTCACCGCCATCTGGACCATCCCGGCGGCGAGCGGGCCGAGCAGCATGAGCAGCAGCCCGCCGATCATGTTGCCGCCCCCCCGGTCGGCGTCGGAGCGGCCGCCGAACAGCGAGGCGAACATCGCCATGTGCGCCAGGTAGGTGATCACCGTGGCCATGGCGCCGGCGACCGAGCTGATCAGGATGTCCCGGTTGTAGACGTGGGAGAGCTCGTGGGCGAGCACCCCGCGCAGCTGGCGCCGGTCGAGCAGCTCGAGGATGCCCTGGGTGACGCAGACGGCCGCGTTGCGCGGGTTGCGCCCGGTGGCGAACGCGTTCGGCTGGTTCGTCGGGCTGACGTAGAGGCGGGGCATGGGCTGGCGCGCGTCGGTCGCGAGCTCGCGCACGATCGCGTACAGCTGCGGGGCCTGGGTCTCGGTGACCGGGAAGGCCCGCATCGCGCGCAGCGCCAGCTTGTCGGAGTTGAAGTAGGCGTAGCCGTTGACCGCGAGCGCGACGAACAGCGCGATGAGCAGACCCCCGCGCCCGCCGATGAGCGCCCCGGCCATGAGGATCAGCCCGCCCATCAGACCCAGCAGGAGGGCGGTCTTCAGTCCGTTGGTCATGCGTTGCACGCCTCGTCCAACGCCGTCCCCGCACCCCCCGTTCCCGGCGGGCCGGCCGCCGCTCCCCCGCTCGGGTGCCCCCGTGGAATGCCCGGGGTGCCACTGCCGTTGCCCCCTGTGGACGCGGTGACATCCTCGCCGCTGCGGAGTGTCCGGTTGCACATCCCGGGCGCGTACACACGCACGTAACCTCGCCCGGTGGAGGTAGACCGCTGATGACTGGCACCAACCCGACCGTCGCGCCGTCGGACCCGCACGGCGCCCCGGCCACCCCGGTGTCCGGCTCCGCGCCCGGTGGGCTCGTGAAGAGCGTCGTGGAGCTCGACCGCGTCGTGATCCGGCTGGCCGGCGACTCCGGCGACGGCATGCAGCTGACCGGCAACCGCTTCACCAGCGAGACGGCGTCGTTCGGCAACGACCTCAAGACGCTGCCGAACTTCCCCGCCGAGATCCGCGCGCCGACGGGGACCCTGCCGGGCGTCAGCTCCTTCCAGCTGCAGTTCGCCGACCACGACGTCATGACGCCGGGCGACGCCCCGGACGTGCTCGTGGCGATGAACCCGGCCGCGCTCAAGGCCAACCTCGCCGAGCTCCCCGGCGGCGGTCTGCTCATCCTCGACTCCGACGAGTTCACCCCGCGCAACCTGGCGAAGGTCGGCTACGCGACCAACCCGCTCGAGGACGGCTCGCTCGAGGGGTGGCAGACGGTCAGCGTGCCGCTGACGTCGATGACGCTGGACGCGCTCGCCGACTCCGGGCTGGGGAAGAAGGAGGCCGAGCGCAGCAAGAACATGTTCACCCTCGGCCTGCTCTCGTGGATGTACCACCGGCCCACCGAGGGCACGATCCGCTTCCTGGAGCGCCAGTTCCGCCGCAAGCCGGAGATCGCCGCGGCCAACATCGCCGCCTTCCGCGCCGGCTACAACTACGGCGACACCACCGAGGCCTTCGCCGTCTCCTACGAGATCAAGCCCGCCCCGATGAAGCCCGGGCGCTACCGCAACATCTCGGGCAACCAGGCGCTGGCCCTCGGGCTCGTGGCCGCCGGGCAGCGCTCCGGCCTGCCGGTCTTCCTGGGCGCGTACCCGATCACCCCGGCGTCGGACATCCTCCACGAGCTGTCCCGCCACAAGGCCTTCGGCGTGCGCACCTTCCAGGCCGAGGACGAGATCGCCGGCATCGGCGCGGCGCTCGGCGCCTCCTTCGGCGGCGCGCTCGGCATCACGACGACGTCGGGCCCGGGCGTGGCGCTCAAGGCCGAGACGATCGGGCTGGCGGTCATGACCGAGCTGCCCCTGGTCATCGTCGACGTGCAGCGCGGTGGCCCCTCCACCGGGCTGCCGACGAAGACCGAGCAGTCGGACCTGCTGCAGGCGATGTTCGGCCGCAACGGCGAGGCGCCGGTGCCGGTCATCGCCCCGCGCTCCCCCGGTGACTGCTTCGACGCCGCCGTCGAGGCGGCGCGGATCGCGCTGACCTACCGGACGCCGGTCATGCTGCTGTCGGACGGGTACCTCGCCAACGGCGCCGAGCCGTGGCAGATCCCCGATGCCGACTCGCTGCCCGACCTGACGTCGGCGGTCGCGTTCGCCACCGAGCCCAACGGCGAGGACGGCGAGTTCCTCCCCTACCTGCGCGATCCCGAGACCCTGGCCCGCGCCTGGGCGATCCCGGGCACCGCGGGGATGCAGCACCGCATCGGCGGGCTGGAGAAGGCCGACCGGACCGGGAACATCTCCTACGACCCGGCCAACCACGACTTCATGACCCGCACCCGGCAGGCCAAGATCGACGGCATCGCCGCCTCGATCCCGGCCACCGACGTCGAGGACCCCGACGGCGACGCGCGCGTCGCCGTCATCGGGTGGGGCTCCACCTACGGCCCCATCGGCGCCGCCGCACGCCGGATCCGGAGCTCCGGCCGCCCGGTCGCCCAGATCCACCTGCGGCACATCAACCCGTTCCCCGCCGACCTGGGCGAGGTCCTGGCCCGGTACGACCGGGTCATCTGCCCGGAGATGAACCTCGGGCAGCTGGCGCTGCTGCTCCGCGCGAAGTACCTGGTCGACGTGCAGAGCCACACCCAGGTGCGCGGGCTGCCGTTCCGCGCCGCCGAGCTCGCCGCGGTGATCCAGGACGCCATCGACACCGTGACCCCCGCTGCTGTGAACGGAGCTCTCCAGTGACCACCGTCGAACTCGGCATGCCGGACGCGCCGACCCCGATCGACGCCGCCATCGCCCGCTCGCTCGAGCAGCACGGTCCCAAGCAGACCGAGCTCAAGGGCAAGGACTTCAAGACCGACCAGGAGGTGCGCTGGTGCCCGGGGTGCGGTGACTACGTCATCCTGAACGCGGTCCAGAGCTTTCTGCCCAGCCTCGGCATCGCCCGCGAGGACATGGTCATCGTCTCGGGCATCGGCTGCTCGAGCCGCTTCCCGTACTACATGAACACCTACGGGATGCACTCGATCCACGGCCGCGCCCCGGCGATCGCCACGGGCCTGGCCGCCTCGCGCCCCGACCTGTCGGTGTGGGTCGTCACCGGTGACGGCGACGCGCTCTCCATCGGCGGCAACCACCTGATCCACGCGCTGCGGCGGAACGTCAACATGACGATCCTGCTGTTCAACAACCGGATCTACGGCCTCACCAAGGGCCAGTACTCGCCCACCTCCGAGGTCGGCAAGGTCACCAAGTCCACGCCGATGGGCTCGCTGGACCACCCGTTCAACCCGGTGTCCCTGGCGATCGGCGCCGACGCGACCTTCGTCGGCCGGGCGATGGACTCCGACCGGAAGGGGCTCACCGAGGTGCTGCGGCAGGCCGCCGAGCACCAGGGCACCGCGCTGGTGGAGATCTACCAGAACTGCAACATCTTCAACGACGGTGCGTTCGACCTGCTCAAGGACCCGTCCACCGGCCCGATGTGGACGATCCCGCTGGAGCACGGCAAGCCGCTGGTGTTCGGCCCGGACGGCGCCTCGTGCGTGGTCCGCGACGACTTCGGCGGGCTGCGGATCGCCGAGACCAACCAGGTCGACGCCAGCGAGATCGTCGTGCACGACGCGAACCGGGAGGACCCGTCCTACGCGTTCGCGCTGTCGCGGCTGTCCTCTCAGGACCTGCGCTACACCCCGATGGGCGTCTTCCGGTCGGTCCGGAAGCCCTCGTACGAGGCGATGATGGCCGAGCAGCTGCACGAGGCGCGGCTGCAGGGCCCCGGCGACCTCGACGCCCTCCTCGCCGGCGGCGACACCTGGGAAGTGCAATGACCCGGTCGTCCTCCGGACGACACCGCCACGACACTGCCACGACACTGCCGTCCTCCGGACGGCACCGCGACCACCTGCCGTCCCCCGGTGAGCTGAGCCGCTGCGTCGCGCCTGCGCGAAGGCCCTCCGGGCCCTCACTCGGCACGACGGATCGCGGTCACCTCCCGTGCGACGCCGCCAAGACGTCGCCGAGCACGGTCAGCGCGCCGCGCAGCTCCTCCCGGGTGGGAGCGGCGAACCCGACGACCAGGCCGGCGCGCCGGTCGCCCGCGCCGACGGTGTGGCGGGCCAGGCCGTCGAGCGCCACGCCCCGCGCCGCGGCCGCGCTCCGGACCATGTCCTCCACGGCGGGGCCGGGCAGCGGCACGAGGACGTGCGCCCCCGCCGCGTCGCCCTCGGCCCGGCAGCCGGCGGCAGCCACCACCGCGCGCACCTCGCCGGCCCGGGCGACGAGCTCCCGCCGCAGGCGCCGTAGGTGCCGGGCGAGATCCCCCGAGGCCGCGAACGCCGCGAACACCCGCTGCCCGGCCCGCGCCGGCCGGGTGCCCGTGGCGGTCCGGCGGGTCAGCAGGGCCGCGCGCAGCGGCTCGGGGGCCACCACCCACCCCACGCCGAGCGTCGGGCTGAGGATCTTGCTCGTGGTGCCCAGGTGGACGACGACGTCCGGCCCCAGCGCGCCCAGCAGCGGCAGCGGCGCGACGTCGTAACGCAGCTCCCCGTCGTAGTCGTCCTCCAGCACCCACCACCCCTCGGCGCGGGCCCGGGCCACCAGCGCCAGCCGTCGGGCGGCCGACATCCGGCGTCCGAGCGGGTACTGGTGGGCCGGCGTGCAGTAGACGGCGGACACCCCGGACGGGATCGCCTCCACGACCAGGCCGTCGTCGTCGACCGGGACCGGGACGACCTCGACACCGGCCTCGCGCAGCGCGCCGCCCACCCGCTGGTAGCCCGGGTCCTCGACCCCCACGCGGCTGCCCGGAGGGAGGACGCGGGCGACCTCCCCGACCGCCGCGGAGGTGCCCGCCGTGGCCAGCACCTCCTCCGGGCCGGCGCCCAGGCCGCGGTGCCGCAGCAGGTGCCCGGCCACCGCCGACCGGAAGACCGGGTCCCCGGCGGCGTCGGGGCGGCCATCGGGCGCACCGTCACCGGCTGCCCGCCAGGCGCGTCGCCAGGCCGCGCGGTCGAGCACCTCCAGGCACGGAGAGCCGGCGCGCAGGTCGACCAGCGCTGCGGTGTCCGGTCGCCGGGCAGCCGGGGCGGGAGCCGACGGCGGGGCCGTCGTCACCGCGCCGAGGACGTAGGTGCCCGCGCCCCGGCGGCCGCCGAGCCACCCCTCGGCGAGCAGCTGGTCGTAGGCGGCGACGGTCACGGTGCGGCTCACTCGCAGCGCCGCGGCGAACGCCCGCGTGGAAGGCAACCGGTCGCCGGGGCGCAGGGTGCCGTCGGCGGCGGCGGCGCGCAGCGCCTCGGCCAGCTGCACCGACAGCGGCGTCCCCGAGGCGCGGTCGAGCAGCACCGGCGGGACGTCGATCACGGCGCTCCTGACAGGCGGAGAGGTGGACTGCCGGGAATCTAGCGGATTGGCCGTTCCGGGGGTCCACCTGCACCGGCCAGGATCGGTGCCGTGGACACCGACGCGCCGCTCTCCCCCACCGCCCGCAGCACCGTGCGCCGGGGTGCGAAGCGCGCCCGCACCGACCGGGCCGACCTGCACGCCGTGCTGGACGCCGGGCCGATCGGTCACCTCGGCGTGCAGCTCGGGGACGCCCCCGTGGTGCTGCCCACCGGCTACGGGCGGCACGGCGACACCCTCTACCTGCACGGTTCGACCGGGGCGGCCACGCTGCGGTCGGCGGCGACGGGGGCCCCGGTCTGCTTCACGGTCACCCACCTGGACGGCATCGTCTACGCGCGCTCGGCCTTCCACCACTCGGTCAACTACCGCTGCGCGGTCGTGCACGGGCGGGCCCGCCTGGTCACCGACCCCGACGAGCGCCTGCTCGCGCTGGAGGTGCTCACCGAGCACCTGGCGCCCGGGTCGTGGGCGGCCACCCGCCGCCCCGACCGCAAGGAGCTGGCCGCCACCGCGGTGCTGGCCCTGGACCTCGCCGAGGCCAGCGTGAAGATCCGCACCGGCCCACCCGGGGACGACGAGCGCGACATCGAGGGCGCGGAGGTCGCGGACCCGGTGTGGGCCGGCGTCCTGCCCCTGGTGACCGTGCCGGGCGAGCCGCAACCGTGCCCGCTGCTGCCCGCCGGGACCGCTGTCCCGCCGCGGGTGGGCGGCCGGGTCCTCAGCCCTGCGGGGTGACGCGGAGCAGCTGGTCGCGGTCGTCGCCGTTGTCGGTGGTCACGTACAGCGCGCCATCGGTGCCCTGCTCGACGGTGCGGATCCGCCCGTAGGTGCCGTCGAGCTCGGGCAGCCGGAACTGCTCGACCAGGGACCCCGACTCGTCGAGCCGGAGGGCCAGGACGTGCTGCCCGCGCAGCGCGCCCAGCAGGAGCAGCCCGTCGTAGTCGCCCCACTGCTCGCCGTCGAGGAAGGTGCCGTCGCTGGGCGCGATCGGCGGGGCGCCGGAGTCCCAGACCGCCGGCAGGGCCCCCTCGATCTCCGGGTCGGTCATCGGGACGCTCTCGTCGTAGCCGCCGTCCCCCACGGGGTCCCAGCCGTAGTTGCCGCCCGGCCGCAGCAGGTTGACCTCGTCGTTGCGGTCGGGGCCGTGCTCCACCGAGTAGGTCTGGTCCGCGCCGGGCCGGACGGCGAGGCCCTGCACGTTGCGGTGCCCGTAGGTCCAGATCAGGTCTTCGGCGCCGTCGTCGGGCGCCACGAACGGGTTGTCGGGCAGCGCCTCCCCGGTCTCCGGATCGGCGCGGAGGACCTTGCCGGCCAGCGAGCCGAGGTCCTGCGGGGTGGTGCCGACGGCGTTGTCGCCGGTGCCGACGAGCAGCGCGCCGTCCGGGCCGAACGCCAGCCGGCAGCCGCCGTGGCGCCCGGAGCGATCGTTGACCGGGATCCCGCCGATGAGCGGGTCGTCGACGCGCGTGGCGGCGCTCCAGTCCTCGGCCGCGGTCCAGGCGATCACCTCGATCGAGGAACCGCCGCCGCCGGTCACTCCCTGGCAGGTGTAGAACCGCCGGTCCTCCGCGAAGCCCGGGTCCAGCGCCAGCCCCATGAGGCCGGTCTCCCCGACCGCGAACAGGTCGCCGAAGTCGGCCCGCACCTCCTGCACGGTGCCGTCCGGCAGCACCGCGGTGAGGCCGCCGGCACGCTCGTCGACCAGGAGCGTGCCGTCCTCGGTCTGCACCACGTCCCACGGGTGGTCCAGCCCGTCGGCCACGACCTCGACCTGCAGGGACGGGGCGCCGACGGGCGCCTCGGTCGTCGGCGGCGTGGAGACCGAGCCGGCGTCCTCCTCCGACCCACCCGAGCAGGCGGCCAGGAGGAGGGCGGCCCCCACGCACGGCCCCGCCGCGAGCCGGCGAGCGGAGGGCGGCATGGGGGTCCTCTCAGCTGGTGCGCGTGACCACGTAGTCGCAGAGGGCCGAGAGCGCGTCGCGCACGTCGCCCTCGGGCACCCCGGCCAGCCGGGCGCGCGCCCGGTCGGCGTACTCGCGGAGCACGCCGGTGGCGCGGGCCAGCGAGCGGGAGGACCGCAGCAGCATGAGCGCCTCGGCGTGCCGGGCGTCGTCGGTGACCGGGCCGGCCACGAGCTCGCGCAGCCGGGTCTCCGCGGGGTCGTCGCCGGCCAGCGCGAACAGCACCGGCAGGGTCGCGATCCCCTCGCGGAGGTCGGTGCCGGGCGACTTCCCCGAGACGCCGTCGGTGCTGACGATGTCGATCAGGTCGTCGGAGATCTGGAAGGCGACGCCGACCTCCTCGCCGAACTCGGTGAGCGCCTCGACGAGGGCGGCGTCCACCCCGGCGAAGGAGGCGCCGAAGCGGGCCGACGTCGCGACCAGCGACCCGGTCTTGTCGGCGAGCACCTGCAGGTAGTGGGCGATCGGGTCGTCGCCCGGCTGCGCGCCGACCGTCTCCTTGATCTGCCCGGTGACGAGCCGCTCGAAGGTCCGCGCCTGGATCCGGACGGCCTCGGGCCCCAGGTCGGCGAGGATGTCGGAGGCCCGGGCGAAGAGCAGGTCGCCGGTGAGGATGGCGATGCTGTTGCTCCACCGGCTGTTGGCGCTCGGCGCCCCCCGGCGCACGGCGGCCTCGTCCATGACGTCGTCGTGGTAGAGCGTCGCCAGGTGGGTGAGCTCGCAGACCACGGCGCCCTGCGTCACCTCCGGGGCGGAGGCATCCCCCAGCTGCGCGGCCAGGAGCGCCAGCATCGGCCGGAACCGCTTGCCGCCGGCGGCCATCAGGTGACCGGCGGCCTCCCGCACGAACGGGTGCTCGCTGCCGACCGCGACGGCCAGCTCGGCCTCCACCCGGGCCAGCCCCTCCGCGAGCGCATCCCCGAGGTCGCCCTCGGGCAGCCAGGGGCCGATGGTCGACGCCGGGGTGGAGATCCGGTGCCAGACCTCGGGGGGAGTGCCGTCGACTGCGGCACGGGCTCCGGTCATCAACCGACGAATCTAGCCGCCTGCTGCGCGACGTCGAGCACCGCCCCGGGGAGGATGCCGAGCGCGAGGGTCGCCGTCGCGGTCACCGCCAGGACCAGGGTGGTGGGTACGCCGGGCACGCCCACGGTGGGCCCGTCGGCGACCGGCTCGGAGAAGTACATGAGCACGATGACCCGCAGGTAGAAGAACGCGGCCACGGCGCTGGCCAGCAGCGCCACCAGGGCCAGCGGCCAGGCGCCCTGCTCGATCGCCGCGCGGAAGACGGCGAACTTGCCGGTGAAGCCCGCGGTGAGCGGGATCCCCGCGAGCGCCAGCAGGAACAGCGTCATCACCGCGGCGGTGAGCGGCGAGCGCGCGCCCAGCCCCGCCCACTGCGACAGGTGGCTGGCCTCCCCGTCGCCGTCCCGCACCAGGGTGAGGACGGCGAAGGCGCCGAGCGTGGTGATCCCGTAGGCGAGCAGGTAGAACATCGTCGCCGCGAGCCCCGAGCCGGTCTCCCCCGGCCCGAGGCCGATGACGCCGGTGAGCAGGAAGCCGGCGTGCGCCACCGACGAGTAGGCGAGCATGCGCTTGAGGTCGGTCTGGGTCAGCCCGAGCACCGCGCCCACGACCATGGAGGCGATCGCCGCGGCGTAGATCAGCGGCCGCCAGGTCCACTCCGCGGTGCCGAAGGCGACGTAGAGCAGGCGCAGGATCGCCCCGAACGCCGCGACCTTCGTGCAGGCGGCCATGAAGGCGGTGACCGGGGTCGGCGCGCCCTGGTAGACGTCGGGCGTCCAGGTGTGGAACGGCGCCACGCTGGCCTTGAAGAGCAGCCCGACGATCAGCAGCGCCAGGCCCAGGACCAGCAGCACTCCGCCGCCGTCGGCGCTGACCGCCTCGCGGACCTCGCTGAGCCGGACGCTCCCGGTGGCCCCGTAGACGAGCGCCAGGCCGTAGAGGAAGAACGCCGAGGCGAAGGCGCCCAGGAGGAAGTACTTGACCGCCGCCTCCTGGGAGAGCAGCCGGCGCCGCCGGGCCAGCCCGCTGATCAGGTACAGCGGCAGGCTGAGCACCTCGAGCGCCACGAACATGACCAGCAGGTCGTTGGCCGCGACGAACAGCATCATGCCGCCGATCGCGAACATGGCCAGCGGGTAGACCTCGGTCTGCACGCGCGGCACGGTCGCCAGCTGGCGGTCGCGCGGGCTGCCGGCCGGGACCGCGGCGCTCACCACGAACGCCGACCCCGCCGGGTCCAGCGACCGCTCGGCGAAGAGCAGGATCGACAGCGCCCCCAGCCCCGCGATCGTCGCCTGCAGGAACAGCGCCGCGCCGTCGACGGCGAGCGCGCCGACGGCGGTCACCTCCCGGGTGCCCGCGAGCAGCAGCGTCGCGACGAGCGCCCCCACGGTGCCGGCCAGCGCCAGGCCCACCTGCACGGGGTGCCGGAGCCCCCGCGGCACGAAGGCCTCCACCAGGATGCCGGCGCACGCGGCGCCGAACACGACCAGCAGGGGGGAGAGCGCCCCCCACGACAGGTCGGGTGCCTCGATCATCGGTCGATACCTCCGGAGGCGCCCAGGTCGTCGAGGGTGGCGACGACGGCCGGTTCGATCAGGTCGATCAGCGGCTGCGGGTAGAAGCCCAGCGCGATGATCAGCACCACCAGCGGGGCGACGACGGCCAGCTCACGGCGGCCGAGGTCCGAGACCCGCAGGGTGCTCCGCGGAGCGGTGAGCACGGCGGTGGCTCCCCCGCCGGCCGGCGCCGGCTCGGCCGGGTCCTCCTGCAGCAGCACGCCGCGGGGCGGCCCGTGCATGGTGCGCTGGTACATCAGCAGGACGTACAGGGCGGCCAGGATGATGCCCAGCGTCGCCAGCACCGTGAACACCGGCCGCTCGGGGAACGAGCCGATCAGCACGAGGAACTCGCTGACGAAGCTGTTGGTGCCGGGCAGCGCCAGCGAGGCGAGCCCCGCCACGAGGAACGCCCCCGCCAGCAGCGGCGCCTTCGCCGCCACCCCGCCGTAGTCGGCGATCCGGCGGGAGCCCCCGCGGGCGATGAGCATGCCGACCACGAGGAACAGCAGGCCGGTCGCCAGGCCGTGGTTGACCATGTACAGCACCGCGCCGGTGCCCGCCTCGGTCGTGAAGGCGAAGATGCCGAGCGCGATGAACCCGAAGTGCGAGATGGAGGTGTAGGAGACCAGCCGCTTCATGTCGCTCTGCCCCATCGCCAGCAGCGCGGCGTAGAGGATGCCGACCACCGCCAGCACCAGCACGAACGGCGCGAAGTACCGCGAGGCGTCGGGGAACAGCGGCAGGCAGTAGCGCAGGAAGCCGAAGGTCCCCACCTTGTCGAGGACACCGACCAGCAGCACCGCGCCGCCGACAGGGGCCTCGGCACCGGAGTCCGGCAGCCAGGTGTGGAACGGCACCAGCGGGGCCTTGATCGCGAAGGCGATGAAGAAGCCCAGGAACAGCAGGCGCTGGACGTCGGGGTCGATCTCGAGCTGCCGCAGCGTGTCGAAGGCGAAGGTGCCCTCGCCGAGCGCGCCGGCGCTGACCACGTAGAGGCCGATGACCGAGGCGAGCATCACCAGCCCGCCCACCAGGCTGTAGACGAAGAACTTGACCGCCGCGTACTGCCGGCGCGGCCCGCCGAAGCTGCCGATCAGGAAGTACATCGGCACGAGCATCGCCTCGAAGAAGACGTAGAACAGCAGGACGTCGGTGGCGACGAAGACGCCCACCATCATCGCTTCGAGCAGCAGCAGCCAGGCGAAGAAGACCCGCGCGGGGCGGGGCCCGGCGTCGGCCTCGTGCCAGGAGGCCGCGACCACCAGCGGCACCAGGACGCCGACCAGCAGCACCATCACCAGCGCGATGCCGTCGACGCCGAGGGCGAACTCGGAGCCGAAGTCGGGGATCCAGGAGACCGACGTCGTGAGCTGGAACCGCGCCCCGCCGACGTCGAAGGCCAGCGTCGTCAGCACGGCGAGCAGCAGCACCACGAGGCTGACCGCGAGGGTCACCTGCTTGGCCAGCAGGTCGCGCCCGCGCGGCAGGGCGGCCACCGCCGCGGCTCCGACGGCCGGCACGGCGATCATCGCCAGCAGCCAGGGGAAGTCGCTCACCGCAGCACGTCCTCTCCGAAGTACCCGTCGGCGTTCATCCCGCCGTCACCGCCAGCAGGGCCCCCGCGACGACGACCGCGCCGCCGAGCATGCCGAGGGCGTAGGTCCGCACGAAGCCGGTCTGCGCCCGGCCCAGCCGCGACGACGAGCCGCCCAGCCCGGCGGCCAGGCCGTTGACCGCGCCGTCGACGCCGCGGTTGTCCACCCACACCAGCGCGCGGGTGAGCCACTGGCCGGGGCGCATGAAGAGCGACTCGTTCACCGCGTCGGCGTAGAGGGCGTTGCGGGCTGCCCGGGTGACCGGCGAGACCCGCACCGGGGCGGTGACCGGGACCTCGCGGCGGCCGACGAAGAGCCAGGCGGCCAGCACGCCGAGCAGCATCACGACGGTGACGACCAGGCCGATCACCGCGGGGGCGACGACGTGCTCGGCCTCCGCCGGCTCCCCGTACACCGGCTCCAGCCAACCCGAGAGCGGGAACACCGACACCAGCAGCGCGCCGGAGGCGACCGAGCCCACGGCGAGCACGACCATCGGCGCGGTCATCACCGTCGGCGCCTCGTGCGGGTGGACGCCCTCCTCCCACCGCGCGCGGCCGAAGAAGGTCATGAGCATCAGCCGGGTCATGTAGAACGCGGTGAGCCCGGCGCCGAGCACGGCCACCCCGCCGAGCACCCAGCCCCAGACGTCGCCGCGGTCCAGGGCGGCCTCGATGATCGCGTCCTTGGTGAAGTACCCCGACAGGAACGGGAAGCCGATCAGCGCCAGGTAGCCCAGCCCGAAGGTGGCGAAGGTGATCGGCAGCTTGTTCCACAGCGCCCCGAACCGGCGCATGTCCACCGAGTCGTTCATCGCGTGCATGACCGAGCCCGCGCCCAGGAAGAGCCCGGCCTTGAAGAAGCCGTGGGCGAGCAGGTGCGCGAGGCCCGCCACGTAGCCGGCCGGGCCGAGCCCGACGGCCAGGAACATGTAGCCGATCTGGCTGACCGTCGAGTACGCGAGCACCTTCTTGATGTCGTCGTAGGCGCACCCGGCGATCGCCCCGATCAGCAGGGTCAGCGCCCCGACGGCCAGCACCACCGCGCGGGCGGTGGGCGTCAGGTCGTAGATCGGCGCCGAGCGGGCGATCAGGTAGACCCCGGCGGTGACCATCGTCGCCGCGTGGATCAGCGCCGAGACCGGCGTCGGGCCCTCCATGGCGTCGGGGAGCCACGCCTGCAGCGGGAACTGACCCGACTTGCCGCAGGCCCCCAGCAGCAGGAGCAGCCCGATCGCCGTGATCGTCCCCCCGGCGAGGGTGCCCACCGAGCCGAAGACGCCGTCGTAGGACGTCGTCCCGAGCTGGGCGAACATCACGAAGATCGCCAGGGCCAGGCCGACGTCGCCGACCCGGTTCATGATGAAGGCCTTCTTCGCGGCGGTGGCCGCCGCGGGGCGGGTGTACCAGAAGGCGATCAGCAGGTAGGACGCCAGGCCCACGCCCTCCCAGCCCACGTAGAGGGCCACGAAGCTGTTGCCCAGGACGAGCAGGAGCATCGCCGCGACGAACAGGTTGAGGTAGGCGAAGAAGCGCCGCCGCCCCGGGTCGTGCGCCATGTAGCCGATCGAGTAGACGTGGATCAGCGAGCCGACGCCGGTGATCAGCAGGACGAAGACCGCCGACAGCGGGTCGTAGAGCAGCCCGGCGGTGACGTCGAGCTCACCGGTGGCGATGAAGGTGAACAGCTCGACGTCGGCCGGCGCCCCGTCCTGACCGGCGAGCTGCACCGTGCAGAGGACCGCGAGCAGGAAGGCGACGCCGACCGTCGCCGTCCCCAGCAGGTGGCCCCAGCGGTCGGTGCGGCGACCGCCCAGCAGCAGCACCGCGGCGCCGGCCAGCGGCAGCGCGATCAGCAACCACGACCAGCCGAGCAGCCCGTCGGCGGGCAGTGCGTCACTCATGAATGGGCCTCAGACACAGGTGTCCCCGTCTCGCCGTCAGTACTTCAGCAGGTTGGCGTCGTCGATCGAGGCGGACCTGCGGGTCCGGTAGATCGACATGATGATCGCGAGACCGACGACCACCTCGGCGGCGGCGACGACCATGACGAAGAGGGCGATGATCTGGCCGTCGACGGTCCCGGTCGACCGGGCGAAGGTGATCAGCGTCAGGTTGACGGCGTTGAGCATCAGCTCCACGCACATGAAGACCACGATCGCGTTGCGCCGCACCAGGACGCCGACGGCGCCGATGGTGAACAGGATCGCCGCGAGCACGAGGTAGTAGGAGAGCGTCACCGGTGCTCACCGCCCTCGCGGCCGCCCGGGATGTCGCTCACCGTGGGGGTGAGGGAGCCCAGCGCGGCGTCCGGCGAGCCGAGCTGCTGCCGGCCGGTGCCCCGGGGCAGCGGCTCGACCTGCTGCGGCTCGATGCCGGTGGCGAGGCTGTCCTCCGCGATGCCCCCGTCGGGCAGCCGGCCGGGAGCGGCGACCGAGGTGGCGCGGGCGTAGACGCCGGGGCCGGGCAGCGTCTGCGGGCGGTCGGTGAGGAACCGCGCGCGCGACAGCTCCTTCTGGCCCTTGCGGCTCGCGGGGTCCCGCTCGGCCTGGGTGAAGACCAGCGCGCCGACCGCGGCGACGATCAGCAGCGCGCCGGTGACCTCGAAGGCCAGCAGGTAGCGGGTGTAGAGCAGGGCGGCGATCGCCTCGACGTTGCCCGCGTCGGGGCCGCCGGGCCCGGCCTGCACCGCCTCCAGCCCCACCACGGGCAGGTCCTGCGTCGCCCGCGCGATGCCGGCGCCGACGAGCGCGGCGAAGCCGATGCCCAGCAGCGTGGCCGCCACCCGCTGCCCGCGCAGCGTCTCGACCACCGAGTCCGAGGAGTCCCGGCCGACCAGCATCAGCACGAAGAGGAACAGGATCATGATGGCGCCGGTGTAGACGATGATCTGCACGGCGCCGAGGAAGGGCGCGGACTGGACGACGTAGAAGACGCCCAGCGAGAGCATCGTCAGCACCAGCCAGAGCGCCGAGTGCACGGCGTTGCGGCTGAGCACCATGCCGAGGGCGCCGGCCAGGGAGAGCGGGCCGAGGATCCAGAAGACGACGGCCTCGCCGGTGCCGACGACCAGGGTGGCGTCCGGCGTCACGACCGCACCTCCGGCTCGCGCAGGTAGTAGTCCTTCTCGTCGTCGCCGAGGCGCATCGGGTGCGGGGGCTGCTCCATTCCGGGCAGGAGCGGAGCCATGAGCTGCTCCTTGGTGTAGATCAGGTCGGCCCGGTTGTCGTCGGCCAGCTCGAAGTCGTTGCTCATCGTCAGCGAGCGGGTCGGGCAGGCCTCGATGCACAGCCCGCAGAAGATGCAGCGCAGGTAGTTGATCTGGTACACCGCGCCGTACCGCTCACCGGGCGAGTAGCGGGCGTCCTCGGTGTTGTCCCCGCCCTCGACGTAGATGGCGTCGGCCGGGCAGGCCCAGGCGCACAGCTCGCAGCCGACGCACTTCTCCAAGCCGTCCGGGTGCCGGTTGAGCACGTGCCGGCCGTGGTAGCGCGGCTTGGTCACCTTCGGCTCGAACGGGTACTGCTCCGTGGTCACCGTCCGGAACATCTGCGCGAAGGTGACCCCGAAGCCCTGGACGGGCGCCGGCACCAGCCGGTCGCGCAGGGTGGGGCGCACGGCGGGCGTCGCGGCCGTCGCACCCGTCGGGCGCTCGACCTCCGCGCTCCCGCGCCGGGCGGGGTCGCCGCTGCGGCTCTCAGGCATCGCCGTCCTCCTGGGGAGTGGTGCTCGTGGGTGCGCGTCGTCCGGTGCCGACGACCGTGCCGTCGGTCGCGACCGGTTCCCGGCGCAGGCGGGGGGAGGGAGGCACGACCAGGTCCATCGGCGGGACCGGGAAGCCGCCCTCCGACCGGCTGGGGGTGCCGGCGGGGCGCCGCCCACCGGCCGGGGGCAGGACCTCGGGCTCGGGGTCGGTGGCGTGCACGCCGCCGGCCGCGGCCTCCTCGGCCATCACCCGGGCGTCCCGGTTCGCCGTCCGGCCGGCCAGGGCCAGGCCGAGCAGCACCAGGACCGCGACGGGGACGCCGACGAAGAGCGCCACCTGGCCGGTGGAGAGGTCGGCCTCGCGGGAGAGGGTCCGCATCGCGGCGACGACGAGGATCCACACCAGCGCGACCGGGACCAGCACCTTCCAGCCGAAGCGCATGAACTGGTCGTAGCGCAGCCGCGGCAGCGTGCCCCGGAGCCAGATGAAGACGAACAGCGCGGCGACGACCTTGAGGAAGAACCAGAGCAGCGGCCACCAGCCGCTGTTCGCGCCGTCCCAGATGGAGATCGGCCACGGCGCCCGCCATCCACCGAGGAAGAGCGTCGCGGCCAGCGCCGACACGGTGACCATGTTGATGTACTCGGCGAGGAAGAACAGCGCGAACTTCAGCGACGAGTACTCGGTGTGGAAGCCGCCGACGAGCTCGCTCTCGGCCTCGGGCAGGTCGAACGGCGCGCGGTTGGTCTCGCCGACGACGGCGATCACGTAGATGACGAAGGAGACCGGCAGCAGCACGGCGTACCAGCTGGGGCCGGTGAACTCCAGGCCGAAGAAGGAGACCTCGTTGCCGTCGGCCTGCGCCGCCACGATCTCCGACGTCGACATCGAGCCGGCGTAGAGGAACACCGCGACGATGGAGAGCCCCATCGCGATCTCGTAGCTGATCATCTGGGCCGCGCTGCGCATGCTGCCCAGCAGCGGGTAGGTCGACCCCGAGGCCCAGCCGCCGAGCACGATGCCGTAGATGCCCATGGCCGACATGGCCAGGATGATCAGCACGCCGATCGGGGCGTCGGTCAGCTGCAGCGGCGTCTGCTCGCCGAAGATGCTGACGACCGGGCCCATCGGGATCACCGAGAAGGCGACGAACGCCGGGATGGTGGCGATCACCGGGGCGAGGAAGTAGACCGGCTTGTCCGCCATCGCCGGCATGATGTCTTCCTTGAACGCCAGCTTCAGCCCGTCGGCGAGGCTTTGCAGGGAGCCGCGCGGCCCGACCCGGTTGGGGCCGATCCGCTGTTGCATGCGGGCGACGACCTTGCGCTCGAGGACGATCGCGAACAGCGTCATCAGCACCAGGACCGCGAAGACGCCGACGACCTTGATCAGCACGATCCACCAGACGTCCTGGCCGAAGTCGGCCAGCGTCGGCTGCTCGGGCGTGGCCCAGAGGTTCATCGCGCGTCCCCCAGCGGGTGCGTCGTGGCGCCGGTGGGCACCGGGGAGGCCGACAGCCGGACGACGCCGCCGGGCCCGGTGCCCAGCGCGGTCCGGATCTCGCTGCCGGGCGAGCGCATCGGCAGCCACACGACCTGGTCGGGCATCGCGGTGACCGCCACCGGCAGGGTGACCGAGCCGGTCGCGCCGCTCACGGTGAGCCGGTCGCCGTCGGCGAGCCCGAGGCGCGCGGCGGTGCCGGCGCCGACGCGGACCACCGGCGGCCGGGCGGTGCCGGCGAGCTCGGGCTCCTCGCGCTGGAGGGTGCCGACGTCGAGCAGCTGGCGCCACGAGGCGAGCACCGCCTCATCGTCGCGGAGCACCGGGGTGTCGGGGGGCGCGACGTCGGGTCCGGGGCTCTCCGCGGCCGAGCGGCGAGCGCCCAGCGCGGCGAGCGCGGCCCGCGCGACCTCGGGTGCGGGGAGGCGCAGGTCGGTGCCCATCGCCTCGGCCAGGCCGTGCAGCACCCGGCCGTCCCCCAGCCGCCCGGTGCCGTGCAGGGTGGCGTCGAAGGGACGCAGCCGCCCTTCCCAGTCCAGGTAGCTCCCCGCCTTCTCCGACGACGCCGCCACCGGCAGGACGACGTCGGCGCGCTCGGTCACCTCGGTCGGGAACATCTCCAGGCTCACGACGAACGCCGCCGCGTCCAGCGCCGCCCGCGCCAGCGCGGGGTCGGGCAGGTCGGCGGGGTCGACGCCGCCGACGAGCAGCCCGGGCAGCCGGCCGGCGCAGGCGTCGGTGAGGATGCCCGTGACGTCGCGGCCGGGGGCATCGGGCACCGCCGCGGGGTCGATGCCCCACACCGCGGCCACCTCGGCGCGGGCAGCGGGGTCGTCGACGGCGCGGCCGCCGGGCAGCAGCGTGGGGAGCGCGCCGGCCTCCACCGCGCCCCGCTCCCCGGCGCGGCGGGGCACCCAGGCCACGCGGGCACCGGTCGCCCCGGCCAGCGCGAGCAGCGCGGTGAGCGCGCCGGGCGCCTCGGCCAGCCGCTCACCGGCGAGCAGCACCGCGCCCGGCTTCCGGAGCGCCTCGACGGCGGGCCCGCCCCAGCTGCCCTCGGCGAGGGCGAGCAGCGACCGGGCCTCCGCGCCCGGCACCGTGGTGAGCACCGTGGCGTCCAGCTTCTGCGCGGCGCGGGTGGCGAAGGGTGCCAGGTCGAACACGGCGAGGCCGCCGGTGCGCACCGCCCGGCGCAGGCGGAGGAAGAGGATCGGCGACTCCTCCTCCGGCTCCAGCCCAGCGAGCAGGACGGCGGGCGCGGTGCCGACGTCCTCGTAGGTGACGGCGCCGGTCACGGGTCCGGTGCCGGCCACCGCGGCGCCGAGGAAGGCGAGCTCCTCCGCCGAGTGGGCCCTGGCCCGAGCGTCGACGTCGTTGGTGCCCAGCGCGACCCGGGCGAAGGTGGCCCAGGCGTAAGCGTCCTCGAGCGTGAGCCGCCCGCCGGGCAGCACGCCGACCCCGCCCTCGGCGCGGGCGCGGCGCAGGCCGTCGGCCGCCGCCGCCCAGGCCTCGGGCCAGGAGGCGGGCTCCAGCACGCCGTCCCTGCGCACCAGGGGGGTGGTCAGCCGCTCGTTGGAGGTGGCGTAGCGGAAGGCGTAGCGGCCCTTGTCGCAGGTCCACTCCTCGTTGACCGCGGGGTCGTCACCGGCCAGCCGGCGGGTGACCTTGCCCCGCCGGTAGTCGGTGCGCATGGCGCAGCCCGAGGCGCAGTGCTCGCAGACGCTGGGCTCGCTGCGCAGGTCGAACGGGCGGGCGCGGAACCGGTACTGGGCGCTGGTGAGCGCGCCGACCGGGCAGATCTGGGTGGTGTTGCCGGAGAAGTAGGAGGAGAAGGGCTCGTCCTCGTAGATCGCGACCTGCTCCAGGGCGCCCCGCTCGAACAGCTCGATGAACGGGTCACCGGCGACCTGCTGGGAGAACCGGGTGCAGCGGGCGCAGAGCACGCAGCGCTCGCGGTCGAGCAGGATCTCGCTGCTGATGGGCAGCGGCTTGGGGTAGGTGCGCTTCTCCCCCTCGAACCGGCTCTCGGCCCGGCCGTTGCTCATCGCCTGGTTCTGCAGCGGGCACTCGCCGCCCTTGTCGCAGACCGGGCAGTCCAGCGGGTGGTTGATCAGCAGCAGCTCCATGGTGCCCTGCTGCGCCTTGTCGGCGACCGGGCTGGACAGCTGGGTGCGCACCGCCATGCCCTCGCTGACGGGCATGGTGCAGGAGGCGACCGGCTTGCGCTGGCCCTCGACCTCGACCAGGCACTGCCGGCAGGCCCCGATCGGCTCGAGCAGCGGGTGGTCGCAGAACCGAGGGATCTGCACGCCGATCATCTCGGCGGCCCGGATGATCAGCGTCCCCTTGGGCACGGCGACGTCGAAGCCGTCGATCGTGCAGCGGACGGCGTCCTCGGGCGTGTGCGGACCGGGCGCGCCGGGTGGGACGGCCGGCGCGGGGTCGGGGCTGGTGGGGGTGAGTGTCACGAGGCGGCTCCGACCGGCTCGAGGCGGAGCGACCGGCCCAGGCGGGCCTGCTCCTCGGGCGGCAGCAGGGCGACGTAGTCGTCGCGGAAGTACTTCAGGGAGCTGGAGATGCAGCTGGTCGCACCGTCGCCGAGCGCGCAGAACGACCGGCCGAGGATGTTGTCGCAGGTGTCGGTGAGCAGATCCAGGTCGGCGGCGGTGCCCTGGCCGTCGACCAGCCGCTGCAGGATCTGGACCAGCCAGTAGGTGCCCTCACGGCACGGGGTGCACTTGCCGCAGCTCTCGTGCGCGTAGAACTGGGTGAACCGCAGGGTGGCCTCGACGATCGAGTCGGTCTCGTCGAACACCATCAGCGCGGTCGTGCCGAGCATGGAGCCCGCGGCGGCCACCGAGTCGAAGTCCAGCGGGACGTCGAGGTGCTCGGCGGTGAAGTACGGCGTCGACGAACCGCCCGGCGTCCAGAACTTGAGCTCGTGCCCGGGGCGGACGCCGCCGGCCATCTCCAGCAGCTCCCGCATCGTCGTCCCCATCGGGGCCTCGTACTGCCCGGGGCGGACGACGCGGCCCGACAGCGAGTAGATCTTGGGGCCGGGCGACTTCTCCGGCCCGAAGGCCTTGAACCACTCGGCCCCGCCGCGGACGACGAACGGCACGCTGGCCAGCGTCTCGACGTTGTTGATGACCGTCGGCGCGCCGTAGAGGCCGGCGACCGCGGGGAACGGCGGCTTGAGCCGTGGCTGGCCGCGGTAGCCCTCGAGCGAGTCCAGCAGCGCCGTCTCCTCGCCGCAGATGTAGGCGCCGGCGCCGGCGTGCACCACGAGCTCGAGGTCGTAGCCGGAGCCGAGGATGTCGGTGCCGAGGTAGCCGGCGGCGTAGGCCTCGCCCACCGCGTTGAGCAGCCGCCGGTGGGCGTGCACCGCCTCGCCGCGCACGTAGATGACGGCGAACGTCGACCGGATCGCGTAGGCGGAGATGATCACGCCCTCGATGAGCGAGTGCGGGTCGGCCATCATGAGCGGGAGGTCCTTGCAGGTGCCGGGCTCCCCCTCGTCGGCGTTGACCACGAGGTACTTGGGCATCGCCGCCGGGCCGGAGGGCTCCTCCCCGGGCTTGGGCTGCGGGATGAAGCTCCACTTCATGCCGGTCGGGAAGCCCGCGCCGCCGCGGCCGCGCAGCCCGGAGTCCTTGACCATCGTGACGAGCTCGTCGGGGTCCATCGCGAGCGCCGTCCGCAGGGCCGAGTACCCCTCGAGGCGCTCGTAGGTCGACAGCCGCCAGGAGTTCTCGGCGCCCCAGCGCGAGGTGAGGACGGGGGTGAGGGGCATGGTCAGCGCCTCCGCTTCGGTGCTCGGCCCCGGGTGGTCCGGGAGGGCCCGTCGGACCCCTCGCCGGCCGGGGGTGGGGTGGCGGGGCTCTGGTCGCCGGTGCCCGGCTCGGCGCCCGCGGGCGTCTCCGTGCCCGAGCGGCCGTCGGGCAGCCGGCGACCGGCGGGTTCGGGGGCGTCGGGGTGCGAACCGGCGGCGCCGGCCTTCTCCGCCGGGGTGTCCGCGGCGGCGACGCGCGCGTCCGCCGCCTCCTGCCCGGGGGTCTCGCCGGTGCTCCCCGACGGCCGGACCGTCTCGCGCGGCTCGCCCGCGTCGGACGGGTGGGGCTCCGGCCCGCGCATCGGCGGGGCCTGCTCACCCCGCTCGGCGGCGAGGTGCAGCCCCCGCAGGGTCGGACCGTAGTCACCGGGCGCGTCGACGGCGGCGGCCGCGGCCGCGTCGTCCGGGTGCTGGGAGAACCCGGCGAGCTGGCGGGAGACGCCCCGGAAGTCGGTGAGCGGGGCGCCGCGGGTGGGCAGCGGCTTCTCGCCCCGGCGCAGCGCCGCCACCAGCGCGCGGGCGCTCTCGACGTCCTGCTGGTCGTAGAACTCGTAGTCGACGGTGACCACGGGCGCGTAGTCGCAGGCGGCGAGGCACTCGGCGTGCTCGAGGGTGATGGACCCGTCGGCGGTGGTCTCGTCGTGGTGCACGCCGAGGTCGGCCGAGAGGGCGTCCATGATCCGCTGCCCGCCGAGGACGGCGCAGAGCGTGTTGGTGCAGACGCTGACCAGGTGCCGGCCGGTGGGGCGGCGCTTGTACATCGTGTAGAAGGTCGCGACCGCACCGATCTCGGCCTTGGTCAGGCCCAGCTCCTCGGCGCAGAGCGCGACGCCCTCGGGGGTGACGTAGCCCTGGTAGCTCTGCACCAGGTGCAGCATCGGCAGCAGCGCCGAGCGCGGCTGCGGGTAGCGGGTGATGATCTCCCGCGCCTCGAGCCGCGCCTGCTCGGGCAGCGGCGGCACCTCGGCCAGGGAGCCGACGTCGACCGGGCTGGAGTCCAGCCCGGTGACCGCCGTCCCCTCCGGGCTGCCTGGCAGTGCACTCATCGGTCCACTCCCCCCATCACCGGGTCGATCGATGCGATCGCGGCGATGACGTCGGCGATCATGCCGCCCTCGCTCATCGCCGCGGTGGCCTGGAGGTTCACGAAGCTGGGGTCGCGCACGTGGACGCGCCACGGGCGGGTGCTCCCGTCGCTGACGACGTGGTAGCCGAGCTCGCCGCGGGGCGACTCGATCGGCACGTACACCTGGCCGGCCGGCACCCGGAAACCCTCGGTGACCAGCTTGAAGTGGTGGATCAGGGCCTCCATGGACTGGCCCATGATGTGCGCGACGTGCTCGTGGGAGTTGCCCATGCCGTCGGGCCCGAGGGAGAGCTGCGCCGGCCAGGCGATCTTGCGGTCCTCGACCATCACGGGGCCGGGCTCGAGCCGGTCCAGCGCCTGCTCGATGAGCTTGAGCGACTCGTTCACCTCGGACATGCGCACGAGGTAGCGGCCCCAGGCGTCGCAGGTGTCGGCCGTGGGGACCTCGAAGTCGTAGGTCTCGTAGCCGAGGTAGGGCTCGACCTTGCGCAGGTCCCAGGGCAGGCCGGTGGCGCGCAGGATCGGCCCGGTGACGCCGAGCGCCACGCAGCCGGTGAGGTCGAGGTAGCCGGCGTCCTTGAGCCGGGCCTGCCAGATCGGCTGGCCGGTGAGCAGCCGGTGGAAGTCGGTCACCCGCTTCGGCATCACCTGGAGGAACTCGCGGATGTGCTCGACCGCCCCCTCGGGCAGGTCCTGCGCCAGGCCGCCGGGGCGGATGTAGGCGTGGTTCATCCGCAGGCCGGTGATCTCCTCGAGCAGGTCGAGGACCATCTCCCGCTCGCGGAAGCCGTTGGTCATACCGGTGAGGGCGCCCATCTCCATGCCGAAGGTGGCCAGGGCGACCAGGTGCGAGGCGATCCGGTTGAGCTCCATGACGAGCAGGCGGATGGTCTGGGCGCGCTGCGGCACCTCGACGCCGAGCAGCTTCTCGACGGCCATGCAGTAGCCGGCCTCGTTGAACAGCGGCGCGAGGTAGTCCATGCGGGTCACGAAGGTCGTGCCCTGCACCCAGTTGCGGTACTCGGTGTTCTTCTCGATGCCGGTGTGCAGGTAGCCGATGACCACCCGCGCCTTCGTGACCGTCTCGCCCTCGAGGTCGAGGACCAGCCGCAGGACGCCGTGCGTGGACGGGTGCTGCGGGCCCATGTTGACGACGAGGCGCTCCTCGCCGTGCGGATCGGCCCCGAGGGTGACGTCCCAGTCCCCGCCGGTGACGGTGTAGACCCGGCCTTCGGTGGTCTCCCGCGAACCCGCGTACGGGTCGGCGGGGTCGTAGGTCGTGCTCATCGCTGCCCCTCCTCGACGCCGGTCACCGGTAGGCCCGCCGCGTGTCCGGCGGCGGGATCACCGCGTCGTGGTACTCCACCGGGATCCCGCCGAGCGGGTAGTCCTTGCGCTGCGGGAACCCGTCCCAGTCGTCGGGCATGAGGATCCGGGTCAGCGCCGGGTGGCCGTCGAAGACGACGCCGAACATGTCGTAGGTCTCCCGCTCGTGCCAGTCCGCCGTCGGGTAGACGCCCGTGACCGAGGGGACGTGCGGGTCCTCCGCGGTCACCGCCACCTCCAGCCGGATGCGGCGCCGGTAGGTCATCGAGGTCAGGTGGTAGACGACGTGCAGCCGCGGCCGGCCCGGTGCGACCGCCGGGCCGCCGCTGTCGAGGTAGTCGACGCCGGAGACGCTGCTGCAGAGCTCGAAGCGCAGCGCCTCGTCGTCGCGGAGCGCCCGCACGAGGGTGAGCAGGTGCTCCCGGCCGACGAAGTAGGTGATCTCGCCGCGGTCGACGAGCACCCGGTGGACCGCGGCGGCGTAGGTGCCCTCGCCGACGGCCTCGATCAGCGCGTCGGTGACCTCGTCGAACCAGCCGCCGTAGGGGCGGTCGGTGGAGTGCAGCGCCACCGCCCCGCCGGGCTCCACGCGGACCAGCCCGCCGAACCCCGAGGTGTCCCCGCTGCCGGCGACCCCGAACGCGCCCGTGCGGAACCCGCCGGAGGGGGCCGTGGCGTCGTCGTACCCGGCCTCCTCGCGGCCCGGGACGACCTCGCCGCCGTCGTTGCTCATCGCCGGTCCCCCGCGCCCGGGAGCAGCACCGCGTTGCCGTCCCGGCGCTCGATCAGGAACTGCCCGGTGCGCCCCTCGGCGGCCGCCGCCTCGTACGCGCGGCGGGCCTCCTTGTCCACGCGCACGGTCGACGGCATCTCGACGTGCAGGTCCTTCGCGGTCCCGTCCGCCTGCGCCCGCTCCAGCTGGCGGGCGCGCTTGGCGCCCAGAGGCTCGTGCTGGATCTTGTGGTGCAACTTCAGGATCGCGTCCATGAGCATCTCCGGCCGCGGCGGGCAGCCGGGCAGGTACATGTCCACGGGGACGACGTGGTCGACGCCCTGGACGATCGCGTAGTTGTTGAACATGCCGCCCGAGCTCGCGCAGACGCCCATGGCGAGCACCCAGCGGGGCTCGGGCATCTGGTCGTAGATCTGGCGCAGGACCGGGGCCATCTTCTGGCTCACCCGCCCCGCGACGATCATCAGGTCGGCCTGCCGCGGCGAGGCGCGGAAGACCTCCATGCCGAAGCGGGCCAGGTCGTAGCGGCCGGCCCCCGACGCCATCATCTCGATCGCGCAGCAGGCCAGCCCGAACGTCGCCGGCCACAGCGACGACTTGCGCGTCCAGTTCACCAGCTTCTCCACGCTGGTCAGCAGGACGCCGCTGGGCAGCTTCTCCTCGAGTCCCATCAGATGTCCCCTAGTCCCACTCGAGCCCGCCACGCCGCCACTCGTAGGCGAAGGCGAGGAAGACGGTGCCGATGAACAGGACCATCGCGACCAGCCCCCAGACGCCGAGGGCGTCGTTGGCGACGGCCCAGGGGTAGAGGAAGACGATCTCGATGTCGAAGACGATGAACAACATCGCCGTCAGGTAGTACTTCACCGGGAACCGGCCACCGGTGAGCGGCTGGTCGACCGGCTCGATGCCGCACTCGTAGGCCGCGAGCTTGGCGCGGTTGTGGCGCCGGGGCCCCACGAACGGGGCGACGGCCACCGAGAACAGCGCGAACGCCGCAGCGAGCGCGAAGAGCCCGACGATCGGGACGTATGTCGACAGCATCAGCGGCACCCTAGGGTGATGGAGGTCACGTACGGGTCACGATCCGACCACGGAGCGTCCGTGTCGGGGTGGCGGGTCGTCACGGCAGCCACTCAGGTCGCCGGGGTCAGTCGGAGGAGCACGGCGAGCGCCCGGTCGACGACGTCCCCGTCGCGGCCGTCGCTGAGGTTGCCCATCACCCGCAGCATGGCGTCCGTGATCGCCGGACGGCGCAGGCCGCGGGCCATGGCCAGGCGGACCACCGCCGGGCGGGCCAGCAGCGCGAGGAAGCCCAGCCCCAACCGGTGGTGGCGGCCGAGCTCGGCGCGCAGCCGGTCGGGGTAGCGCTGCAGCACCGCCTCGCGCGCCGCGCCGGCCGGGCCCGCGAGCGCGGCCACCACGGTCTCCGCGGCCATCCGGCCGCTCTCGAGGGCGGCGCTGATCCCCTCGCCGTTGCAGGGGTTCACCGTGCCGGCGGCGTCCCCGGCCAGCAGCAGCCCACGGGTGTAGGCCGGGCCGCGGGAGAGCGCCATCGGGAGGCCGGCGCCCCGCAGCGGGCCGACGGCGTCGTCCTCGCCCAGGCCATCCTCGGCGGGGAAGAGATCCAGCCACCGGCGGAGGACCGAGCGGCGGTCCGCCCCGGTGCCGCGCCGGGTGTCGAGCAGGCCGTAGCCGACGTTCGCCGTCCCGTCGCCCATGCCGAAGATCCAGCCGTAGCCGGGCAGGGTCTCGCGCGACGGGCCGTCGGCGGTGAGGTCGAAGGCGATGTCGAGGTAGTCGTCGTCGCTGCGCCGGCTGCGCACGTACCCCCGCAGGGCGACCCCCAGCGGGCGGTCGGTGCGGCGCACCAGGCCCAGCCCCTTGGCCAGCCGGCCCGACAGCCCCTCCGCGGAGACGACCAGCGGCGCCCGCCAGGTGACCGGCTCGCGGTCGCCGCCCGCCTCCCCGCGGACCCCGACCACCCGGCCGTCGTCGTCGAGCAGCGGTTCGGTGACGGTGGTGCCGGTGACCAGGCGGGCGCCGGCCGAGCGTGCCTGGTCGGCCAGCAGCGCGTCGAGCTCGCGGCGGGTGCGCACGAGGCCGTGGTCGGGCCAGGAGTCCAGCCGTGGCCAGTCGACCTCGGCGACCCGCCCGCCGCCGTGCACGCGGAGCCCGCGGCGGCGCACCCAACCGGGCCCGGCGGTGTCGACGTCCATGTCGTGCAGCGCCTTCACCCCGCGCGGCGTCAGCCCGTCGCCGCAGACCTTCTCCCGGGGGAACTCGGCCTTCTCCAGGAGCGCGACCTCCAGCCCGGTGCGGGCCAGGTGCCAGGCCGCACTGGAGCCGGCCGGCCCGGCACCGACGACCACGACGTCGGCAGCGTGCGCCGCTGCGGTCCGCGCCATGTCGCCCCTCCGGTCCGTCGTCGACCCCGATGCACCTTGTGAAAGACTTCACAAAGTCGTCGGTCCCGAGTCTAGGCCGCGGTGTGATCTAGCCGACAGTCCCCCCTCGGCGCAGGGCCCTGAGCACCTCGTCGTCGGAGGTCTCGGAGAAGTCGTCGTAGGCCTGCCCGACCGATCGGAAGCCCGTCGGCGCCTCCGGGCACACCAGGTCGTCGACGTCGGCGGCCAGCTGGGCGAGGGCAGCGGGCGGCCCCACGGGGACGGCGACGGCGAGGCGGGCGGGGCCGTTCGCCCGCACGGCGGTGACCGCGACACGCATGCTCGCGCCCGTGGCGAGGCCGTCGTCGACCAGCAGGACGTGTCGGCCGGCCACGACGGGGGCCGGCCGGTCGCCGCGGTACGCCTCGGTCCGGCGGCGCAGCTCGGCGAGCTCGCGGTCGCGGACGGCGGCCACCGCCTCCGGGTCGGGTGCGAAGCGATCCCGGACCGCGGGTACCCACACGGTCTCCACGCGGTCGCCGATCGCGGCGAGCGCACCCATCGCCAGCTCCGGCTGCCCGGGTGCGCCGAGCTTGCGGACGACGAGGACGTCGAGCTCCGCGCCGAACGCGCCGGCCACCTCAGCGGCGACGGGGACACCTCCGCGGGGCAGCCCGAGCACCAGGGCGCCGGCGCCCACCCGCCCGGTGAGCGCGCCCGCCAGCACCCGCCCGGCGTCGCGGCGGTCGGCGTAGCGGGCGCGCTGCACGGCGGTCCTAGACCACGGGGACCGGGTCCGGTCCCGGGGTCGGCGGGTTGCCCGGCTGGTCGGGGTCGGGCTTCGGGATCGGGTCGGGGAGCGGCTCCACCGGGTCCGTGGGCGCGGGGTCGGGATCCTGGGGCTGCGGCGTGGTGGGACTGGTCATGGTCCGACGCTAGGACACTTCCGCCGACCGCCCCACCCCGCGCGCGGACCCACGGCGGCGCATCACGTGCCGCGCACCCGCAACGGAGGCGCCACCACGCAGAACTGGACACCTCTCGCCGGAGGCCCTCAGAAGGGCGGCGGATCGACCGTCGGCACCCCTGCCCGGCGCGGCGCGGGCAGCGCAGGTTGTGCCGTCAGGTCGCGCAGACCCGGCGGCCGGGTCGCCCGGGTGATCCCGCTGGGCGTCGTCACCCGCAGCGTGCCGCCGGGCAGCAACTCGAAGCGCCAGCCGCGGGCGAAGGTCTTCAGCCGGTGGTGCGTACGGCACAGGCAGCAGAGGTTCTCGCAGGAGGTGCGACCGCCGCAGTCGTAGGGCACCACGTGGTCGGCGTCGGTGCGCGCGGCCGGTCGGCCGCACCCGGGGTGCCGGCAGGTGCGGTCGCGAAGCCGGAGGAACCGTTCCTGGGCCGCGGAGGGGTCGTGCCCGGCCACCGCCGCCGGGCGCCCCACCAGCGGGCAGCCGCAGTCGGCAGCCGCGCCGTGCGTGGTGCAGCCGCGGATGGCGAGCCGGCGCAGCTCGGTGGCGGTCGCGGCGGCGAGGAGGGCGCCGTCGTCGCCGGTGATCGCCACCGCCAGGCTGCCCGCCGGTGGGGCCTGGACCCCCAGCGCGCCGAGGCGCGCCATGAGCTCCCGGAGGTGGGCGGCGGTGATCGGGGTGCCGTCCACGCTCGGCCCCGTCTCGCCGCCGATGCCGTCCGCACGCCCGGCCGATGCACCGGTGCCACCCGACCGGGCCAGCGCCGCCAGCGGGGCAACCACCGTGACGTGCCCGGTCATCGCCGGGCGGGAGGTGTCCCACGGCCGCAGGACCAGGGCGGCGTGCGCCTCGGCCCGGAGGACCCCGATCGGCCGGTCGTCGCCCCCGGTGCGGGCCAGCTGGGCGGCCTGGTCGATCGCCGACCACATCGCCGCCGCCACCGGCGAGGGCAGCTCGGTGGTCAGGGCGGAGAGCCCGTCGCCGGTCGCGTGCACCCGGACCCCGGCCCGCGCCTCGGCCTCGACGCGCCGCCGTTCCGCGAACTCCTCGTCCGCGGCGATCCCGGCGGCCACCAACCGGGCGCGCAACCGGCCGGACGACAGCCCCGACGCTCCGGGGAGCAGGCCGGGGACCACGGCCGCGATCACCTCGTCCGAGGCATGGCCGAGCACGCCGGCGAAGACCCGGGCGCGGAACCAGTCCAGCTCGCCGGCCGCGCAGGCCGCCCAGACCGCGGGCATGCGCTCCACCAGCACGTAGGCGTCGGAGAGCACGCCGGTGGCGAACGGGCGGGAGCAGTTGAGCACCGCCGCCAGCTCGTCGGGCAGGAACTCGCTCGTCCCCGGGACCGGCGACCCCGGCCCGCGACGGCGCGCCCCGGGATGCCCCGGAGGTGGGTCGTCGGTGTCGGGCCGGTCGGCGGCCAGCCCCATCACCAGCTCGGCCTCGTAGGCAGCGTCCATGGCACGGCGCGCCTGCAGCCGCCGCAGCTCAGCCGCCTTCTCGGCGGCGGACAGCACCCCCACCGGCAACCGCGAGACCGTCGGCGGCAGCTCGAGCAACCAACCGACGAGCGCACCCTCGACGGGGGTCCGGCGCAGCTCGGCGGTGGTCATGGATCGAACATACGTGCGAGGTACGACAGTTCCGGGTCGTCCCGGGAGACACCCGGTGGCGTCAGCCCGCCGACCAGTACGCCAGGTGGGCGCGGTACAGCCAGCCGTCGACCCACACCCGATCCGGCTCGGCCGGCACCGCCGGGCTGTCCTGCAGGTCGACCAGCCGCGCCTCGACGTCGGCCAGCTCGGCGCGGACCTCGGCGAGCGGGACCTCGCCTTGACGGACCGCCCGGAGCCGGGAGCGCGCCGGCTCGGGCACGGGCAGAGAGATCCGCCCGGTGGTCAGCAGCTCCACACCCTGGCAGCCCAGCCGCAGGGCGTGCATCGCGTACTTGGTGTCGTAGCCGTGCTCCAGCACGAGCTCAGGGCGGTTGGTGTGCGCCCCCACCTCGCCGGTCATCGCCGCCGCCTGCGCCCGGAGGTAGCCCAGGAACCGTTCCCCCGCCCGGCGGGACACGAACCGGTCGGCGTTGTCGGTCAGCTCGACACCCACCTCGTCGCGGTGCACGACCTCCTCGTCGGGCACGAACAGCAGGAGCAGGACCGACGGATTGCCCTCCAGGGCCAGCCGCGCCCACTTGCGCGCCGAGTAGACGACGACGTCGAGGTCACCGGCGCCAGACCTGTTCGCCAGGCCGCCGGGCCGGTCCCAGGCGGTGTGCCGGTGGTACTGCTCGAAGTCGACCCACGCCCGGGAGCCGACGCCCGCGGGAACCTTGGCCAGTCCGGTGACGAACGGCGCCGGCTCCAGGCACAGGCCCATCTCGTCGCGGTCGTCCTGCCCGGTGATCGAGGTGCCGTGGACCCCTGACCCGACCTGGGCGCGCAGCACCGTGCCCTCCTCGGCGATCCGCCGCGCCTCCTCCGACGCGTGCGGGTGGGCGTAGCCGGGAGGCAGCGACCGGTCGCCGAGGATCACCCGCGCCCCGCGGCTCACCGCTTGCGGCCCCGGTGCAGGGCGACGATCCCACCGGTCAGGTTGTGCCAGGCGACGTCCGCCCAGCCGGCCTCCTGCAGGCGGGCGGCGAGCGCCGGCTGGTCGGGCCAGGCGCGGATCGACTCCGCCAGGTAGACGTAGGCCTCGGGGTTGCTGCTCACCGCGCGGGCGATCCGCGGCAGCGCCTTCATCAGGTACTCGGTGTAGACGGTGCGGAACGGCGCCCAAGTAGGGCTGGAGAACTCGCAGACCACCAGCGTGCCGCCCGGCCGCGTCACGCGGGAGAACTCGCGGAGCGCCGCGTCGGGGTCGGCGACGTTGCGCAGCCCGAAGGAGATGACCACGCCGTCGACGCTCTCGTCAGCCAGCGGCAGCGCCATCGCGTCACCGGCCACCTTCGGCACCGGACGGGCGGCGCCGGCGCGCAGCATGCCCTGGGAGAAGTCGCAGGCGATCGCGTGCACGCCGCCGGCCGCGAGCTCCACCGTCGAGACCGCCGTGCCCGCCGCGACGTCCAGCACCGTCTGCCCCGGGCGGGCGCCCAGCGCGTCGCGGGTGGCCCGCCGCCAGGAGGCGTCCAGGCCCCCGGAGAGCACCGTGTTCGTGATGTCGTAGCGCTCGGCGACCCGGTCGAACATCGCCGCGACCTCGGCCGGCCGCTTGTCCAGGCCGGCCCTCACGCCGGCGGTGTGCGGGTTGTCTCGCCGGTCTGCCACGGCGTCGACGCTACAAGGCTGCCTAGTCTGGGTTCGTGACCGCGGCCGCCCTGACCTCCCCGGCAGCGGCCGCGCGCACCGTCAGCACGGTCCGCGCGGACGACGCGGGCGAGCTGCTCGACCTGCTCCCGGCCGGCGGCGGGCTGTCCTGGGTGCGCCGCGGCGAGGGCCTCGTGGGCTGGGGCGAGGCCGCCCGGCTCGAGGTGTCCGGGCGCGGCGCGCTGGCCGAGGCCGCGGACTGGTGGGAGGAGTACTCGGCCGGGCTCGAGGTCAGCGACGACCTCGGCGTCCCCGGCTCCGGCCCGGTGCTCTTCGGCAGCATCGCCTTCGACCCGGTGGCCGGGACGTCGGTCTTCGTCGTCCCCGAGGTGGTGGTGGGGCGGCGCCACGGCGTCGGGTGGGTCACCGCGATCGGCACCGCGCCGGAGCTGCCGGCGCCCGTCCCGGACGGCACCGGACCCGCCCCCCGCCTGCGCTACGCCGACGGGGCGCTGGACCCCGCGAGCTGGTGCGCCGCCGTCGCCGAGGCGGTGGAGCGGATCGCCGCCGGCGACCTGGCCAAGGTGGTGCTGGCCCGGGACCTGCTGGTCTCCGCCGAGCCCGCCCTGGACGCACGGCGGCTGCTGCACCGGCTGGCCGGGCGCTTCCCCGGCTGCTGGACCTTCGCCGTCGACGGGCTGCTCGGCGCCACCCCCGAGCTGCTGCTGCGACGCAGCGGGCAGCGGCTCTCCTCCCGCGTGCTGGCCGGCACCGCCCCGCGGGGGGCGGGCGCGGAGGACGAGCGGCTGGCCGCGGCGCTCCTCGGGTCGGCGAAGGACCGCGCCGAGCACGCGCTCGCCGTCGACTCGCTGGTGCGGGCCCTGGAGCCCTACTGCAGCGAGCTCACCGCGCCGGAGGAGCCCGAGCTCCTCACCCTCGCCAACGTGCGCCACCTCGCCACCGACGTCGTCGGCACCCAGCGCGCCCCGGCCGGCCTGCTCGAGCTGGTGGGCGCGGTGCACCCCACGGCCGCCGTGTGCGGCACCCCCACCGCCGACGCCGCCGCACTGATCGCTGAGCTGGAGGGCATGGACCGCGGCCGCTACGCCGGGCCGGTCGGCTGGATCGACGCCCGGGGCGACGGCGAGTTCGGCCTCGCCCTGCGCTGCGCGGAGCTGACCGGTGACGGCGGGGCGCGCCTGTTCGCCGGGTGCGGCATCGTGGCCGGCTCCGATCCGGCCGCCGAGCTGGCCGAGACGCAGTCGAAGTTCGCTGCCTTCCAGGCCGCACTCGAGAGCTGAGGGCTACTCGCCCAGCGCCCGGGCGGCGGCGGCACGGAGGTCGGTCGCCAACTGCGCCTCGGCGCGCTGGTCGGTGCGGACGACGACGACCTGCGGGCCGCCCAGCCCCAGCACCGCCGCCAGCTCCGCCGGGGTCGACACCCGCGCCGCCGGCCAGCCCAGCGTCTCGGCCACCGCCACCAGGTCGCGCCCGTGCGGGGTGCCGAACACCCGGCGGTAGTCCGCGGCGTGCCGGTCCTGCCCCGGTTCGAGCTGGGCGAAGATCCCGCCGCCGTCGTTGTCGGGCACCACCACGGTGAGGTCCGGCCGCGGCTCGCCCTCGCCGAGCAGCAGCCCGGTCAGGTCGTGCAGGAACGTCAGGTCGCCCATCAGCGCGAACGCCGGCCCCCCGTGGACCAGAGCGGCCCCCACGGCGGTCGAGACCGTCCCGTCGATGCCCGCGACCCCCCGGTTGGCCAGCACGCTCACGTCGGCCCGCGGAACGGCCAGCCGGTCGACGTCGCGCACCGGCGTCGAGGACCCCAGCACCAGCAGCGCGCCGGCGGGCAACGCGGCGACGACGTCGCGGGCCAGCCGCGCGGCCGTCATCCCCGGCGCCTCGTCCAGCACCGCGTCGACCGCCGCACCCACCCGCTCGGCGGCCGCGTGCCACGTGGTGGCCCACTCCGCGTCGACCGGTTCGTCGGGCTCGGCACCGGCGAACAGCCGCCGGACACCGGTGCTCGACCGCCCGGCGTCGGCCCACCGCGGGGAGGCGCTCACCGTCTCGACCGTGACGGCCGGGTCGGCCAGCAGGGCGTTGACCGGCCGGGAGAGCGTCGGGCGGCCCACCACGAGCACCCGCTCGGGCCGGTGGGCGGCCAGCCAGCTGGCCGCCCCGAGCGCCAGCACGCCCCCGCGGAGCCCGCCCGGCAGCCCCCAGAACGCGCTGCTCGGCTCGGCGACGACGGGCCACGCGGAGCCCTCCGAGATCCCGGGTGCGGCGTGCAGCGGGCCGTCGCCGGCGATCACCAGCGTGCGCGGCGGCAGGCGGTGAGCCTGCGCCGCCCAGCCCGCCGACGGCTCGGCCGCCGTCCACGGCCGCCCGCCGGGACGGCCCGCCCAGGGGCCGGCGGGCTCGGCGGGCTCGTCGTCGGGCAGCAGCGGCTCACGCAGCGCGAGGTTCAGGTGCACCGGACCGGGGTCGGCCGAGAGCGTGCCGCAGGCGATGGTGAGCGCCTTGGCGGCGAGCGAGCGCCAGTAGCGGTTCTGCGCCTCCTCACGGCCGGCCTCGGGCACGCCGACGTCGGCCGCCCAGCGCACCGCGCCGCCGTACAGCCCGGCCTGCTCGATGGTCTGGTTGGCGCCGGTCGCGCGGAGCTCCGGGGGCCGGTCGGCGGTGAGCGCCAGCAGCGGCACCCCGCCGGCGTCGGCCTCCAGCACGGCGGCGTGCAGGTGTGCGGTCGCCGTCCCCGAGGTGGTGACCACCGGCACCGGGCGGCCGGACCGCTTCGCCAGCCCGAGCGCGAGGAACGCCGCCGTCCGCTCGTCGATGCGCACGTGCAGCCGCAGCCGGCCCTCCCGCTCGGCCGCCGCGAGCGCCAGGGCGAGCGGCGCCGACCGGGAGCCGGGGGCGAGCACCGCGTTGGTGACGCCGCCGCGGAGCAGTTCGTCGACCAGCACGCGGGCGAACGCGGTGGAGGGGTTCACGCGGCGAGCACCTCGTCGATCCGGGTCAGCCACCGGGCGACCGTCGCCTCACCGGCCGTGGGGACGCGATCCGGCTCCGGCCGCACCACCGGCAGCGCGCCGTCGACCGGCAGCAGGGGGGACGACGACACGTCGCCGGTGAAGAGCGCGACGGTGGCCAGGCCGCAGGCGAACGGCAGCTCCGGCAGGGCGGCGGCCAGCGCCACCCCGGCGGCGATGCCGACGGAGGACTCCAGCGCCGAGGAGACGACGCACGGCAGGCCGTGGGCCTCCGCCACGCGCAGCGCCGCCCGCACGCCGCCCAGCGGCTGCACCTTGAGGACGACGACGTCGCCGGCCTCCCGCAGGTCGACGGCGAGCGGATCGGCCGAGCGGCGCACGCCCTCGTCGACGGCGACGCGCACGTCCACCCGCCGGCGCAGGGCGGCGAGCTCCGGGAGCGTGGCGCACGGCTGCTCGACGTACTCCAGGCCGACGGCGGCGTCGAGCTCGCGGATCCGCCGCACCGCGGTGTCGACGTCCCAGGCGGCGTTGGCGTCGACGCGGATCGCGCCTCCGGGGCCCAGGGCGTCGCGCACCGCCTCGACGCGGGCGCGGTCGTGCTCGTGCGTCTGCCCCGGCTCGGCGACCTTGACCTTGGCGGTGCGGCACCCGGAGGCGGTCACGATCGCGTGCGCCCGCTCCGCGTCGACCGCGGGCACCGTCACGTTCACCGGCACGCTGGCTCGCACGGGCGCGGGCCAGCCCTCCACGGCGGCCTCGACGGCGGCGGCCCACCAGCGGCGGCTCTCGGCGGCGTCGTAGTCCCAGAAGGGCGAGAACTCGCCCCAGCCCGCCGGGCCGCGCAGGAGCACCCCGTCACGGACGTCGATGCCCCGGAAGCGGGCCCGCAACGGCACCTCGTAGACGGCCAGCCCGGTGATCCCCGTCGGCAGCGCGGCGGCGGGGACGGCGGTCACGGTGATCAGCCTAGGAGAAGGGCGCCTTTCCCCTCCCCTCGCAGGCTCGTGGCGGGCCCCTGCAGGCAGCCGCATAGGCTCGTCCCTCGTGGCTCGGCAGCTGACCCTCGTGGCCGCGGGCGAGCTCTCCGACGACGACGTCCGCGCGGCGCTGGACGGCGGGCGCCCGCTGGCCGTGCTGCCCGCCGGCCCCCCGGCCGTGGTGGATGCCGCTCGCGCCGTGCTCCGCCCCGACGAGCCGCTGGAGGCCGGCACCGACCTCGTCGTCGTCACCTCCGGCTCCACGGGGGGCGGGCGCGGGGTGCTGCTGCCCGCCACCGCGCTGCGGGCCTCCGCGACGGCCACGCTCGACCGGCTCGGCGGCCCCGGCAGCTGGCTGCTGGCGCTGCCGGTGTCGGCGATCGCCGGGCTGCAGGTGCTCTGCCGTTCCCTGCTCGCCGGGCGCACCGCCACCCGCCTCGGCGACGGCGAGCCGCTGGCCGGCGCCCTCGCCCGCATGCCTTCCGGCGACCGCCGCTACACCGCGCTGGTCCCCACCCAGCTCCGCCGCGCGCTCGACGCGGAGCCGGACGCGCTGCGCGCCTTCGACGCGATCCTGGTGGGCGGCGCCGCCACCGATCCGGCGCTGCTCACCCGGGCCCGGGCCGAGGGCGTCGCCGTCGTCACCACCTACGGCATGACCGAGACCGCCGGCGGGTGCGTGTACGACGGCCTGCCGCTGGACGGGGTGGGCGTGCGGATCGCCGACGGCGGCGTGGAGCTGGCCGGCCCGGTCCTCGCGCTGGGCTACCGCGGCGACCCCGGGGGCACGGCGGCCGCCTTCGCCGACGGCTGGTTCCGCACCCGCGACGCGGGCACGCTGGACGGGGACGGCCGGCTCACCGTGCACGGCCGGCTGGACGACGTCGTCATCTCCGGCGGGGTCAACGTCGCGCCCGCCGCCGTGGAGGCCGCGCTGCGGGAACACCCCGCCGTCGCCGACGCCGTCGTCTTCGGCCGCCCGGACCCGGAGTGGGGGCAACGCGTCGTCGCCGCCGTCGTCCCGGCCGCCGGCGCCACCCCCGCCCTCGCCGACGTGCGCCCGTGGGTGGCCCAGCGGCTCGGCGCCGCGGCCGCGCCCCGGGAGCTGCACCTGATCGACGCGGTCCCCACCCTGCACACGGGCAAGCCCGACCGCCGCGCCGTCGCGGCCCGCACCCCGGAGGTCTGATGGCCACCCCCGCCCAGTGGCTGGCCGGCGCCCGCCCCCGCACCCTGCCGGCGGCGGTCTCGCCGGTGCTCGTCGGCACCGGGACCGCGGTCGCGCTGGACGGCTTCCGGCCGGCGCCCGCGCTGCTCGCGCTGGTCGTGGCCCTGGCCCTGCAGGTCGGCGTCAACTACGCCAACGACTACTCGGACGGGAGGCGCGGCACGGACGCCGACCGGGTCGGCCCCATGCGGCTGGTCGGCTCCGGCGCCGCCACCCCGCGGCAGGTGCTGGTCGCGGCGCTCGCCTCCTTCGCCGTCGCCGGGGTCACGGGGCTCGCCCTGGCGGCGCTCTCGAGCTGGTGGCTGGTGGCGGTGGGCGCGGTCTGCATCGCGGCGGCCTGGACCTACACCGGCGGCCCGCTGCCCTACGGGTATCGGGCCCTGGGCGAGGTCTTCGTCTTCGTCTTCTTCGGCCCGGTCGCCGTCGTCGGCACCACCTACGTGCAGACCGGCACCCTGCCCGCCCTGGCGTTCGCGGTCTCGGTGCCCGTGGGGCTGCTGATCGTGGCGATCCTGGTGGTGAACAACCTGCGCGACATCGAGGGCGACGCCCGGGTCGGCAAGCGCACGCTCGCCGTGCTGCTCGGTGACCGCGGCACGCGGCTGCTCTACGCGGCGCTGCTGGTCGTGCCGTTCCTGGTCGTCGCCGCCGTGGGCGTCGCGCGGCCGTGGGCGCTGCTCGCGCTGGCCGCCGCGCCCCTCGCGCCGGCCCCGGTGCGGACCGTGCTGGCCGGCGGCCGCGGACCGGCGCTCATCGGGGTGCTCGCCTCCACCGGTGTGCTGACCTTGGTCACCGGCGTCCTCCTGGCCGTCGGGCTGGCGCTGAGCTGAGCTACCCGGCCGCGCCGCCGCTGAGCCGGTTCCGGAGGTCCTCCTTGGCCGCGCGGCGGGCGACGCTGCGGGCCGCGAGCGCCTCGGTGAGCCGCTCGCGCGAGGGCCGGAGCAGGACGTAGGAGACCGGCATCGACAGCAGCAGGCCGAACAGCAGCCCCGGGAAGCTGCCCAGACCCGCCCACCAGAGGATGAGCACGAGCGCCGCGGCGATCGCGAACCGCCCGACGGTGTAGAGCAGCAGCCAGGGCAGCACCTTCGGGGGCGAGGCCGCGCCCCCCGCGGGGCCGACCGGCGTACCGGCCGGGGTCTGGTCCTGCTCAGCCATGACGGCCCTCCCACTTGGTCGAGAGAACGACCGTCGTCCTCGTGCGTGCGACCCCTCTGATGCGGTTCAACGCGTCGATGGCCTCCTCGAGTGCCGCGATGTCGGTCACGCGGACCTTCACCACGTAGTCCTCGCCACCCGCGACCCGCCAGCAGTCCTCGACGGCGGGCAGGGCGAGCAGCCCGTCCTGGACCCGGGTCTCGTCGACGGCGTCGCTCTCGATCAGGCTCACCAGCGCGGTCACGGGCAGCCCCACCGCCGCCGGGTCGACGACGGCGCGGTAGCCGGTGATCACCCCGGCCGCCTCCAGCTTGCCGACCCGCTCGTGCACGGCGGGCGAGGAGAGCCCCACCTGCCGGGCGAGCTCGGCGTAGCTGGCCCGCCCGTTGGCGCGCAGCAGCTCGACCAGCTGCCGGTCGACGGCGTCGATGGCGGTTCTCCGTCCTGCCCGGGGGTACCCGTGTCGGTTGTGCGGCACCGAGTATCACCGCCGACGTACGCTGGAGTCCGACGAGGGGGTGGGCCCGTGTTGTTCCTGGTGGTTCTCGTGATGGCGGTCGTGGTGGTCGCCCTGGTGGTGCGCGCCGCGGCCAACGCCGGCCCGGAGGGGAGCGCACGCCCCGCCCGCCGCCCGCAGCGGCCCCGGGGCCCGGTGAAGTTCGTGGCTCCCGACGACGACCCGGAGTTCCTCCGCGAGCTCGAGCGGCGGGCCCGCCGGGACGACGGCTCCCCCACGTAGGACCCGGCGGAGAGGTCTCCCTCTCAGGCGGCCGGTGCCGCGCCGAACAGGCGTCGCCAGCCGCGCTTCTGCGGTGTGCCCGCCGTGACGGCCGGCGGCTCCGCCGCCTGCTCGTCCGCGGCCAGGTCGCCCGGCCAGCCGAGCCCGCCTCCCCCGGGGGCGGGCTCGTCGCCCGGCCAGCCCAGGTCGCCCTGCTCGGCCACGGCCGGCGGCGCGTGGCGGTGGCCGCCGGCCGCGTCGGCCGGCCGGCCGGCGAGCGCCGCGGCGACGAGCGGGTGCGGCGACGCGCCCTCGGCGGCCTCGTGCCTACCCACGGGACGTCTCCCCACCTGCCGGTGCGCTGCTGGTCAGCTCCATGGGGGCATGGAAGCACGGGGGCCGGACAACCGGCGGCATTGACGGCGCGGCGCTGCCCGGACGGGGGAGGCCGTCACTCGACCCCGGCGTAGCTGTGCAGCCCGCTGGAGACCAGGTTGACGAAGGTCAGGTTGAAGATCATGACCGCGAGGCCGACCACGTTCACCCACGCCGCCTTGCGCCCGCGCCAGCCCGGCGTCGTGCGCGCGTGCAGGTAGGCGGCGTAGACGACCCAGGCGACGAAGGACCAGGTCTCCTTCGGGTCCCAGCCCCAGAAGCGGCCCCAGGCCGCCTCGGCCCAGATGGCGCCGGCGATGACGGCGAAGGTCCAGATCGGAAAGCCGAGCACCGCGGTGCGGTGGGCGACGCGGTCGAGGGTGGCGGCCGCGGGCAGCCGGGAGACGACGCCGGTGCCCTCGTCCGCGCCGGGGCGCGACTTCACCAGGTAGAGGGCGCTGGCGATGCCGCTGACCATGAAGATGCCGAAGCCGAGGATCGCCGCGGTGACGTGGATGGCCAGCCAGGAGGACCGCAGCGCGGCGACGACGGGCGCGGCCTCGGTGTAGAGGCCCAGCCCGATGGCCACCAGCGAGAGCACGACCGGGCCGAGCACGAAGACGCCGATGTGCCGCAGGTTGGGCGTGCGCACCGCGAGCACCACGTACGCCACGACCGCGACCAGCACGACCGCCGTCGCGAACTCGTACATGTTGCCCCACGGCAGGCGGTCGGTCGCCAGGCCGCGGGTGACGAGGATGCCGGTGTGGGTGAGCGCGCCCAGCACGGTCAGCCCGATCGCGGCGAGCCCCCACCGGTTGCCCCGCGGCGTCTCGCCGGCCGGGACCTGCTCGGGGGTGCCGCCGCCGGAGCCGGCGCCGACGGCGGCCAGCTCGCGGGTCCGGGACACGCGCCGGCCGAAGGCGAGCTGCGCGCAGAAGGCGAGCAGCGCGACGGAGTAGATGGCGACGCTCACGGAGAAGAGGCTGTCCGACAGCTCGGCCAGCGACGGGTCAGTCACGCGGGGGGACCTCCGGATCGGGTGCGGTGCGGGCGGGCGGGGCCGCGGCCAGCGCGTCCCGCAGGTCGTCGGACAGGGCCTCGAACCGGGAGCCGCCCTCGCCACCGCCGCGCGTCAGCGACGCCAGCGTGAGCACGGTACCGCCGCCGCCGGCGGCCGGTTCGGCCCGGGCGAAGACGCGCTCGCGGCGGAGGAGCAGCATGCCGAGCAGCCCGCCGAGCAGGGCGATGGCCGCGCCCAGGACCCACAGCTGGCCGGGATCGTGGGAGTACTGCAGGGCGGCGAACTCCTTGACCCCGGTGAAGGTGACCCGGGTGCCGTCGGGGAGGTCCAGCGTCTCCCCCACCGACAGGTTCGCGGCACCGACCTCGGTGAGCCGGCCGCGCTCGATCTGGCTCTGGTCGATCGAGTAGACCGACTGCGGCAGGCCGGAGTCGAGGCCGAGGTAGCCGGAGTAGGCGATGAGCGCCACCTGCGGCGCGAGCGGCCGCGGGTCGACCGAGGTGAGCACGCCACCCTGCAGCAGGCCGGTGGGGGCGAGGAACCCCTCCACCGCCAGCTGCTCCTCCTGGCCGGGGACGTCGGGCAGCTTGAGCGCGCCCTCGCTGGCCATCGTCTGCTGGTCGGTGGGCAGGAAGGGCACGGTCAGGTCGGTGAACGTCGTCCCGTCCGGCACGGTGACGGTGAACGTCGGGCTGAAGCCGTGGCCGGTGACGTAGACCCGGTCACCGTCGAGGCGCAGCGGGTCGTTGACGCCGATGGTCCGGGAGCGCTCCTCTCCGGCGGGGGCGCCGTAGCGGATGTCGGCGGTGAACGAGGCGGCGGTGAGGTTCTCCTCGTACTCGGCGCGGAACTGGTCGAGGTCGACGCAGAGAGCGTTGAGGTCGCCGCTGTCGACGAAGGGGCCCGCGGAGTAGGTGTCGTACTGCTGGAAGGAGTTGCAGAAGCCCTGCCCCTCGGTGACCAGGATGCTGCCCTCGTAACCCCACAGCTTCCCCCCGGCCAGGCCGAGCAGGAGGGCCAGCAGGGAGAGGTGGAAGACCAGGTTGCCGGTCTCCTTGAGGTAGCCCTTCTCGGCCGAGAGCTCCGGCCCGCGCGCGCCCTGGCGGCGGACGACCCGGAAGCGGCGCACCCGCAGCTCCTCCTCGACGAGGTCGAGCGCGGCGCCGGGGGCCGCCGGCGCGGTCAGCCGCCCGGAGTCCGGCAGCCGCAGGAGGTTCCGCGGTGCCGGCGGCGGCGGGGTGCGCAGGGACCGTGCGTGCTCGGCGGCGCGCGGCAGCACGCAGCCGATCAGCGACACGAAGAGGAGCAGGTAGACCGCGGCGAACCACGGCGAGCTGAAGACGTCGAAGAGGTAGAGCCGGTCGAGCACCGGAGCGAGCTCGGGGTGGTCGGCGAAGTACTGGTTGACGTTGTTCTGCGACAGCGCCCGCTGCGGCAGGAGCGACCCGGGCACGGCCGCGAGCGCCAGCAGGAACAGCAGCACGATCGCCGTGCGCATCGCGGTCAGCCGCCGCCACCAGCGCAGCAGCAGACCGCCCAGCCGCCGGCCCGCCGAGGGCCCGGGGGGCGGGGCGGGTGCAGCCGGCCGCGGGGGTGCCTCGACGCTCACAGCGCCGAGTCCCCGAAGCCGGTGGCCGCCAGCCACGAGCGCAGCCAGCCCATCATCTCGGCCCAGGCGCCGGTGAGCAGGAGCAGGCCGATGAGGACCAGGACGGCGCCGCCGAAGCGGGTGACGGCGCGGGCGTGCCGGCGCAGGAACGAGGTGGCGCCGACGGCCCAGCGGGCGCCCAGCGCCACCAGCAGGAAGGGGACGCCGAGGCCCAGGCAGTAGGCGACGCCCAGCAGCGCGCCGCGCCCGGCGGTGGCCTCGGAGACCGCCAGCGAGTAGACCGCGCCGAGGGTCGGCCCCAGGCAGGGCGTCCAGCCCAGGCCGAAGACGATGCCCAGCAGCGGGGCCCCGGCGAGCCCGGTGACCGGCCGCGCGCGGAGCCGCTTGGTGCGCTGCAGCAGCGGCAGCCAGCCGAGGAAGCCCAGCCCGACGACGACCGTGATCGCCCCGAAGACCCGGTTGAGGGTCTCGGCGTGCTCGACCAGGAGCCGGCCCAGCCCGCCGAACGCGGCGCCGAAGGCCACGAAGACGAGGGTGAAGCCGAGCACGAACAGCAGCGCGCCGAGCACCACCCGACCGCGGGGCGCGCGGTCGTCCACCGGCGCGCGCACCGCCGTCGCCGTGCCACCCCCGGAGGGCGCGGGTGCGGCGGCCGCGGTCCGGGTGCCGCTGCCGACCAGCCCGGTGACGTAGGAGAGGTAGCCGGGCACCAGCGGCAGCACGCAGGGCGAGGCGAAGCTGATCAGCCCCACGAGCGCGGCGACGCCGGCCGCCACGAGCAGCGGCCCGTCGGTGACCAGGCCGGCGAAGGTCTCCCCCACGGTCAGGCCCCTTCCGCCAGCAGCAGGTCCAGGGTGCCGCGCAGGTCGTCCTGCTGCACCGCCGCGGTGTACACGGCGGCCACCCGACCCTGCCGGTCCAGCACCACGGTCGAGGGGATCGCGTTGGCCGGGTAGTCGCGGAACGCCAGGGCGACCTCGCCGCGCGGGTCGAACAACGACGGGAAGGTGATCTCCCTGCCGTCGAGGAAGGCCTGCGCCAGCTGGCGGTCGTCCTTGACGTTGATGCCGAGGAACTCGACCCCCTCGGCCCCGACCTCGCCGTAGACCTCCTCGAACTCGGGCGTCTCCACCCGGCAGGGCGGGCACCAGGAGCCCCAGAAGTTGATCACCGCGATCTCGCCGTCCAGCGTCGTCGACTCGAAGGCGCTCCCGTCCAGCAGCTCGCCGGTGAACCGCGGCGCGGCCTGCCGCTCGTCGGCCGGGATGACCTCGCCGGCGGGCGTGCCGGCCACGAAGCGGAACTCGCCGCCGTTGTTGACGTCGACGGCGTCGGAGCCGGTGCTGCACCCGGCGAGCAGCGCCGTCGCCAGGACGGCCGTGAGCACCTTCCTCATGCGCCCGGCACCGCGTCGGGGTCGGTGGCGCCGGCCGGCTCGGCGTACGCGACGCCCACGAACCGGTCGTCCTCGTAGGTGAGCGAGGTGACGCTGGCCAGCGAGCACTCCCGGCGGCGGGGGTCGTGGGCGAAGCGGCGTCCCTCGACGTGCAGGCGGGTGGTCCAGATGGGGAGCTGGTGGCTGACCAGCACGGCCTCGTGGCCGCGGGCGGTGTCGCGGGCGGCCTCGACGGCGGCGATCATGCGCGCGGCGATCTCGACGTACGGCTCGCCCCAGGAGGGCTCCATGGGGTTGCGCAGCTTCCACCAGTTGCGGGGCGCCCGGAAGACGCCGCCCCCGCGGCCGACGACCGTGCCCTCGAAGGCGTTGCCCGCCTCGATGATCCGCTCGTCGACGGCGACCTCCAGCCCGGTGGCCTCGGCCAGGGGGCGGATGGTCTGCCGGGCCCGCTCCAGCGGGCTGGACACCAGGTGGACGACGTCCCGGCCGCGGAACCACTCCGCGGCCGCGACCGCCATGGCCTCGCCGGCGGCCGACAGCCGGTAGCCGGGCAGCCGGCCGTAGAGCACGCCGGCGGGGTTGTGCACCTCGCCGTGCCGGAGGAGGTGGACGACGGTCGTGGTCACGAGGAGCGCTCGCTGTCGATCGCGCCGGTGCGGTGGGCATCGGCCTCGGCGGCGGCGCGGGCCGCCGCGGGCAGGGCCTCCAGCACGCGGTCGAGGGCCTCGCCGTCGAGCTGCGCGTTGACGAACCAGGCCTCGAACGCCGACGGCGGGAGGTACACCCCGCGGGCGAGCAGCGCGTGGAAGAAGGCGGTGTAGCGGGAGACGTCCTGCGTGCGGGCGTCGTCGTAGTCGCGCACCTGCCGCTCGTCGGGCACGAAGAAGATCGAGAACATGTTGCCGGCCTGCTGCACCCGGTGCGGCACACCGGCGGCGAACAGCGCGGCGCTCGCGGCCCCGCGCAGGACGGCGGAGACCTCGTCGCAGCGGGCGTAGACCTCGTCGGTGCAGTTCCGCAGCGTGGCGAGGCCCGCCGCGACCGCCACCGGGTTCCCCGACAGGGTGCCCGCCTGGTAGACCGGCCCGCTCGGCGCGAGGTGGTCCATGAGGTCGGCCCGCCCCCCGAAGGCCGCCGCGGGCAGCCCGCCGCCCATCACCTTGCCGAAGGTGAACAGGTCGGCGTCGACCGGGTCCAGGCCGTACCAGCCCGACCGCGAGACCCGGAAGCCGGTCATGACCTCGTCCAGGACCAGCAGCGCGCCGTGGGCGGCCGTGATCCGGCGCAGCTGGGCGTTGAACCCGTCCAGGGGAGGCACGACGCCCATGTTGCCCGGCGCCGCCTCGCTGACCACCGCGGCGATCTGCGCCCCCCGCTCGGCGAAGACGGCCTCGACGGCGGCGACGTCGTTGTAGGGCAGCACGATCGTGTCGGCGGCGGCCCCGGTGGTGACGCCGGGGGTGTCGGGCAGCCCGAGCGTCGCGACCCCGGAGCCGGCCGAGGCGAGCAGCGCGTCGACGTGCCCGTGGTAGTTGCCGGCGAACTTGACCAGCAGGGGACGGCCCGTCGCGCCGCGGGCCAGCCGCACCGCCGAGAGGACCGCCTCGGTGCCGGAGTTGACCAGCCGGACCCGCTCGACCGGCGCCACGCGGGCCCGGATCTCCTCGGCGAGCTCCAGCTCGCCCTCGGTGGGGGCGCCGAAGGACAGGCCCCGGCGCGCGGCGGCGGTGACCGCCTCGACGACGGCGGGGTGCGCGTGGCCCAGGATCATCGGCCCCCACGAGCTGACCAGGTCCACGTAGCGCCGCCCGTCGGCGTCGGTGATCCAGGGACCGGAGCCCTGGGCCATGAAGCGCGGCGTGCCGCCGACGGCGCGGAAGGCGCGCACCGGGCTGTTCACCCCGCCCGGGGTGATCTCCTGACCGCGGGCGAAGAGGCCGGCCGAGACCGGGGCCTCGTAGGTGTAGGGCGGGCTGTCCAGCGAGGTCACGTCCCCAGTGTCCCCTCTGCGCCGGGCGACCGTTCGGAGGCGTGGCGCACACCCGCCAGCAGGGCCCCCCGCAGCGCCGCGGGGTCGCGGGTCGGGACGAGCACCGTCCGGCCGTCGGTCAGCCGCAGCGGCAGCCCGGTGCGGCCGCGTGGCAGCGACCAGCCCCCGCCGAGCACGGGCGCGCCGGCGTCGACCCCGGCGTCGGCCTCCCGCAGCGCCGTCGCGTCGATCTCGCGCAGCGGCACCTGCTCGCGGCCCACCGCCAGGCCGTCGGCGTCCACCCGGACGGTCCACACCCGGCGGGCGGAGAGGCAGCCGATGGCGACGACGCCGGGCACCGCGACCAGCGTGACCACCCAGACCAGCGGCGGGACGTCGGGCCCGGGCAGCACCAGGTCCCAGACGACGAAGAGCGCGAGGACCCCGGCGACCAGCCAGAACGGCCGCCAGGAGCCCCCGGGCTCGACGTACGCCATGTCCCCGACCACCACCGGGTCAGCGGGTGAGCAGCCGCGCGGCCTCGACGGCCCAGTAGGTGAGCACCTGGCCGGCGCCCGCGCGGCGGATGGCGACCAGCGTCTCGAGGATCGCCCGCTCGCGGTCCACCCAGCCGTTGGCGGCGGCCGCCTCGACCATCGCGTACTCGCCGCTGACCTGGTAGGCGCTCACCGGCACCTGCACGGCCTCGGCGACGCGCGCCACGATGTCCAGGTAGGGCAGCGCCGGCTTCACCATCACCGCGTCGGCGCCCTCGGCCAGGTCCTGCGCCACCTCGCGCAGCGCCTCGTCGGCGTTCGGCGGGTCCATCTGGTAGGTCGACCGGTCGCCGAACTGCGGGGCACCCTCGGCCGCCTCGCGGAACGGGCCGTAGAAGCCCGAGGCGTACTTGGCCGCGTAGGCCAGGATCGGCACCTCGGTGAACGCGGCGCTGTCGAGCCCGGCGCGGATCGCCGCCACCTGGCCGTCCATCATCCCGCTGGGGGCCACCAGGTGGGCGCCGGCCTGCGCCTGCGCGATCGCCACGGCGGCGTACCGGTCGAGGGTCGGGTCGTTGTCCACCACGCCCGCCGGGGTGACGACGCCGCAGTGCCCGTGGTCGGTGTACTCGCACAGGCAGAGGTCGGCCATGAGCACCAGCTCGTCGCCGAGGTCGGCCCGCAGGTTCTGCAGCGCCACGTTGACCACCCCGTCGGCGGCGTCGGCCTGCGAGCCGACCGGGTCCTTGCCCGACGGGATGCCGAAGAGCATCAGCCCGCCGATGCCGGCCTCGGCCGCCTCGTGCGCGGCCTTCCGCAGCGAGTCCTGCGTGTGCTGGACGACGCCGGGCATCGAGCCGATGGACACCGGGGCGTCGATGCCCTCCTTGACGAAGACCGGCAGCACCAGGTCGGCCGGGGCCACCCGGGTCTGCGCGGTCAGCCGCCGCAGCGCGGGCGTCGACCGCAGCCGGCGCCCGCGTGCGAAGCCCGGGTTCGCGCCCTGCACGTGTCCCGCCCCGCCACCCGAGCCGGTCACTTCCCCTCGCCGCCCTCCGCCTCGCGCAGCGACAGGGCGTACTCGGCCAGCGCGTCGACCAGCGGCGCGACGGCGGCCGTCTCCGGCTGCACGTCGACCCGCAGCCCGAACTCCTGCGCGCTCGCGGCGGTCGCCGGGCCGATCACCGCGACCACGGTCTTGGCGTGCGGCTTGCCGGCGATGCCGACCAGGTTCCGCACGGTGCTCGACGAGGTGAAGCAGACGGCGTCGAAGCCACCGCCCTTGATCGCCTCGCGCACCGCCGCCGGCGGCGGGGCGGCCCGCACGGTCCGGTAGGCGGTGACGTCGTCGATCTCCCAGCCGCGCTCGACCAGCCCGGCCGCGAGGGTCTCGGTGGCGATGTCGGCGCGGGGCAGCAGCACCCGCTCGATCGGGTCGAGCACGTCGTCGTACTCCGGGAAGTCGGCGAGCAGGCCCTGGCTGGACTGCTCACCCGTGGGCACCAGCTCCGGCTGGATGCCGAAGTCCCGCACGGCCTCGGCCGTCTGCTCGCCGACGCAGGCGACCTTCACACCGGCGAAGGCGCGCGCGTCCAGGCCGAGCTCGACGAACTTCTCCCGCACGGCCTTCACCGCGTTGACCGAGGTGAAGACGATCCATCCGTAGCGGCCGGTCACCAGGCCCTTGACGGCGCGGTCCATCTGGGCCGGGCTGCGCGGCGGCTCGACGGCGATCGTCGGCACCTCGACCGGCACGGCCCCGTAGGCGCGCAGCCGGTCGCTCATCTCGCCGGCCTGGTCCTTGGTCCGCGGCACGAGCACCCGCCAGCCGAACAGGGGGCGGCTCTCCCACCAGGACAGCCGGCCGCGCTTGTCGACGGCGGTGCCGACGGTGGCCACCACGGGCCCGCTCAGCGGGTCCAGCCCGGCGGTCTTCTCCGCCACGGCGGAGAGCTTGGTGACCAGGCTCTTCTGGCCGGTGCCCGAGCCGCCGGTCGTCACGACCACGGGGGTGCTGCCGGAGAGGCCGCCCTCCACCAGGCGCACAGCGGCGTCCGGGAGCTGGTCGGCGGTGCCCTGCAGGACCAGCGTGCCACCGGCCGCCGCGGCGGCGCCGGCCAGCGCGGGGAGGTCCACGCCGCTGCGCAGGTCCGCCGTCACCGCGGTGCTGCCCAGCGCGACCCCCGCGAAGGCGGGGACGGCGGTGGCGGTGGCGACGCCCGGCACCACGTCGAAGGGCACGGAGGTGCGCCCGACGGCGAGCACCTCCTTGACCACGTCGTCGGAGGTGTAGGGGTCACCGGTCACCAGCCGGACGACGACGGCGCCGTTCTTGGCGGCCGCGACCGCACCCTTGGCGACCTCGGCGGGCTCGCCGGACACCGGCGTGAGCTCGGTCCCCGGGTTGGCCTCGCGGACGGCGTCCTGGACTGCGGCGGGGACGTCGGGGTCGACGAGGACCACCGCCGCCTCGGCCAGCGCGGCGCTCGCCCGGGCGGTCAGCATGCCCGGGTCGCCCGGGCCGGCGCCGACGAACACGACCCGGCCGGCGTGGCCTGCGGTCTTGCGCAAGCGCGTCATCGCGTGCTCCTGATCCTGGCCCGACTGCGTCGGGCGTCTGGTATGGCCCGAGGCGATCGGGCGTCTTCTGGGGTCTGGGTGGGGCGGGGGGTCACTCGCCGGCCGCCATGAGCGCGGCCGCGCCCCGGTCGAGCAGCTCGGCGGCGAGGCCCCGGCCGAGCGCGGCGCCGTCGGTCAGCGGCCCGGTGGCCGACCCGCGGAGGGAGTCGCTGCCGTCCAGGGCGGTCACCGAGGCGCGGAGGAACAGCTCGGGGCCGCTCTCCCCCTCGGCGACCTCGGCGTACGCGGCGACCGGGGCGCTGCACCCGGCCTCGAGCGCGGCGAGGGTGGCGCGCTCGGCCGCCACGCAGGCGCGCGTGGCGGCGTCCTCGAGCCGGCCCAGCAGCTCCCGGGTGCGGGCGTCGCTGGTGCGGCACTCCACGGCCAGGGCCCCCTGGGCCGGGGCGGGCAGCACCTGGAGCGGGTCGAGGGTCTCGGTGATCCGGTCGGTGCGGCCGATCCGGCTCAGCCCCGCCCGGGCCAGGACGACGGCGTCCAGGTCACCCGGGCCGCCGGGCGAGCCGGCCACGCGGCCCATCCGGCTGTCCACGTTGCCGCGGATCGGCACGATCTCCAGGCCGAGGCCGAGGGCCCGCAGCTGCGCGACGCGGCGTGGGGCGCCGGTCCCGATGCGCGAGCCGGGCGGCAGCTCGCCGAGCGTCAGCCCGTCGCGGGCCACCAGGGCGTCGCGCGGGTCCTCCCGCACCGGCACCGCGGCCAGGTTCAGCCCCGGCTCGGGCGCGGTGGGCAGGTCCTTGTAGCTGTGCACCGCCAGGTCGATCTCGCCGTCCAGCAGGGCGCGGCGGATCGCGGTCACGAACACGCCGGTGCCGCCCAGCTGGGCGATCGCCGCCGAGGAACGGTCGCCCTCGGTGCTGATCAGCACGAGCTCGACCGGCACGCCGGTGGCGGCGGTCAGGGCATCGGCGACGGCCTGGGACTGCGTCCGGGCCAGCACGCTGGCCCGGGTGCCCAGCCGCAGCGGGACGGCGGTCCCCGCCACCGGGGCGGCGGTGACCTGCACGTCGGTGGCGGTCATGCCGGGCCTCCCGGGCGGTCGGGGTCGACGGTGACGGCGTCGGCCAGCCGGCCGGCGCCGGGGGTGACGTCGGCGTCGATGCCCAGACCGAACAGTGCCCGCAGCGCGCCGGCGTAGTCGGTGCCGCCCGGTGTGGCGGCCAGCTCCTTGACCCGCACGGTGGGCTCGTGCAGCAGCTTGTCGACCACGCGGCGCACGGTGCGCGCGATCTCCGCGCGGGCCCGGCCGTCCAGGTCGGGCAGCCGGCCGGCCAGGCGGAGCAGCTCGGCGTCCACGACCTCGGCGGCCTGGCTGCGCAGCGCGGAGACGGTGGGCCCGACCTCGGCGGCCTGCCGCTCGGCGCGCAGCAGCGCCGTCTCGGCCTCGATCATGGCCCGGGCGGCGCTGATGTCGTCGGCCGCCACCGGCCCCGCGGTGGTCTCGCCGTCGTGCCGCTCGCCCTGCAGGAGGGCCAGGTCCACGACGTGCACGCCGGGCAGCGCGGCCACGCCGGGGTCGACGTCGCGGGGCAGGGCCAGGTCGATGACCACCAGCGGCCGGTCGCCCCGGTCGGTCATCGCCTGCGCGACGACGTCGGTGCCGACGACCAGCCCGGTCGCGCCGGTGCAGGTGAGGAGCACGGCGGCGGCGGCGAGCTCCTCGCCCACGCCGGTCAGGGGAACGGCGCGGCCGTCGACCGCCTCGGCCAGCCGCCGGGCGGAGGCCGGGGTGCGGCTGCTGACGACCACGTCGGCGCCGCGACGGGCCAGCGTCGTCGCGGCGAGCGCGCCCATGGACCCCGCGCCGACGACGAGGACGGGCCGGCCGGCGAGGGCGCCGATGCGGGCCTCGGCCCGGTCCAGGGCCACGGAGACGAGCGAGGCGCCGGCCTGGTCGATGCCGGTCTCGGAGTGGACCCGCTTGCCCACCCGCAGCGCGCGCTGGGCGACCGGGTGCAGGGCGCGGCCGACGGTGCCCTCCTCGCGGGCGAGGGCGTAGGCGGCGCGCAGCTGCCCGAGCACCTGGGTCTCGCCGACGACCATCGAGTCCAGCCCGGCGGCCACGGTGAACAGGTGGGCCACGGCCTGGTCCTCGTAGTGCACGGTCACGTACGGGGAGAGCTCCTCCACCGTGGCGCCGGCCTGGCGGGCCAGCACCCGGCTGACGTCGGTGACGCCGCCGTGGAAGCGCTCGACCTCGGCGAACACCTCGACGCGGTTGCAGGTGGCGAGCACCAGGGCCTCGCTGACGTGGTCGCTGCCGACCAGCTCGTGCAGCGCCTTCACCCGCTCGTCGGGACCCATCGCGAACTGCTCCAGCAGCGCGACCGGTGCGGTCTGGTGGCTCACGCCCACCGCCAGGAGGCTCATGCTGACTCCTCCCCCACGGGCACCCGCTGGTGGCCGAGGAAGGCCAGCACCTGGAGCTCCACGGAGAGGTCGACGTGGCGGACGTCGACGCCCGCGGGGGCCGACAGCGTCACCGGCGCGAAGTTCAAGATGCTCCTCACCCCGGCCGCGGCGAGCCGGTCGCAGACCTGCTGGGCGACGTCGGCCGGCGTCGCGATGACCCCGATGGAGGCCTGGGTGGCCGCGACCACCGCGTCGAGGTCGGCCACGTCCTGCACGGTCAGCCCGCCGATGCGCTGGCCGACCCGGCTCGGCGCGGCGTCGAGGAGGCCGACGAACTCGAAACCCCGGCTGCCGAAACCGGCGTAGTCGGCGAGCGCCGACCCCAGGTTGCCGATACCCACGAGCACGCATGCGCGGGAGCGCTCGGCGCCCAGCACGCGGGCGATGCGCTCGCGCAGGGCGCGCACGTCGTAGCCGACCCCGCGCACCCCGCAGGAGCCCAGGTGCGACAGGTCCTTGCGCAGGCCGGCCGGGTTGACCCCCGCGGCCGAGGCCAGGTCGCCGGAGGAGACGGTGGTCCGGCCGCCGTCGGCGAAGCTGGTCAGCACCCGCAGGTACACGGCCAGACGGGCGACGGTGGCCTCCGGGATCGACCGGGGCCGCGGCTGGATCACGGGCTCTCCACAGCGGTCGCGCCCGGGGGCCCGGCGGGCGCCGGGGGCGGGGCTACGACATCGGGGACGCGGGCGCACGAAGCGCTCGCGACAGCCACGGTAACCGCTTGTGAACGCAGGAACAAAGTCGCCGGGGCCGCATCGGCCCATTGACCTGGGCCGATCGGGTCACAGATGTGGTGGAGACCACGGTAGCCGCCGGGCCGCCGCCACCCGGACGGGGGGTGGGCGTCGGAGCCCGGGCCTACACCCCGAGGTCCCGCCGCAACCGGGGGACGTCGAGCGTGAAGTAGGAGTGCTCCCGGCCGTCGAGCAGCAGGACCGGCACCCGGTCGCCGTACTCGGCCTGCAGCTCCGGGTCGGCGTCGACGTCGACCTCGACGACCTGCAGGCCGGCGTGCGCGGCGAGGGGGGCCAGCTGCTCGGCCGCGGTGAGGCAGAGGTGGCACCCGTCGCGCACCAGCAGCTGCAGGCGCTCAGCCATCGCCGGCCTCGCCGGTGGCGGCGGGCACCGTCTCGTCGGCGTCGCTGTCGGCGCCGGTGAGGCCCAGCTCGCGGAGCCGCGCCCGGCTGACCTTGCCGGTGAGCGAGTGCGGCAGCGACGGGAGGAAGTGGACCGACGTCGGCACCTTGTACCGCGCCAGGGACTCCGCGGCGTGCGCCTGCAGGTCCTCGACCGCGAGCCGCTCCCCCGGCGCCAGCACGACGACGGCCTGCACCGCTGCCCCGGTGCGCGGCTCGGGCACACCGATGACCGCGCTCTCCGCCACCGCGGGGTGCTGGTCGAGGACCCGCTCCACCTCGGCCGGGTAGACGTTGAAGCCGCTGACGAGGATGAGGTCGCTGCGCCGGTCGACGAGGTGGAGGTCGCCGTCGGCGTCGCGGTAGGCGAGGTCGCCGGTGCCCAGCCACCCGTCCGCGTCCGGCCCGTCGGCGCCGTCGGGCCAGTAGCCGGAGAAGAGGTTCGGGCCGCGCACCCAGATCTCCCCCGGGCCCTCGTCGGCGCCGTCCTCGCCCCCGTCGCCGCCGGCCGGGTCGGCCGTGGGCGGTGCCGCGAGGGCGGTGTCGCGCAGCGCGAGCTCCAGCCAGGGCACCGGGCCGCCGATGCAGGCCGGCTTGGCCCGGCCGGTGGCCAGGGTGCTGGCCACGACGGGCGCGGCCTCGGTGAGGCCGTAGCCCTCCCACACCGTGACGCCGGCGCGCTCGCGCATCGCCGTCCACACCTGCTCGGGCAGGGGCGCGGCGCCGGCGGAGGCGATGCGGACGGCGGCGAACGCGCGGCGGAGCTCGGCGTCGGGGTGGTCGGGGTCCTCGAGGTTGTCGGCGTCGGCGACGGCCAGCCACGCCTGGTACATCGGCGGCGCCCCCGGGACGGCGGTGACCTGCTCGTCGGCCATCAGCGCGAGGCACGCGCGCGGGTCGAAGGTCTCCTGCAGGACCGCGCAGGCGCCGGTGGCGGCCACCAGCCCGAAGCCGGCGTTCAGCCCGTAGACGTGGAACAGCGGCAGCACCAGCAGCACCCGGTCGTCGGCGCGGACGGGCGGCGGCGTCATGGCCAGGCACTGCTCCTGGTTGGCCCGCAGCGCGCCGGAGGTGAGCATCGCGCCACGCGGTCGGCCGGTGGTCCCGCTGGTGTAGCAGAGGAAGGCCAGCGCCGCGGGGTCGTCGGCCACCGTGGGCGACGGCCCCTCGGCCTCGGGCGGCCCCGGGCAGACCGGGACCCCGGCCAGCGGGTCGCGCACGCCGGTGGCGACGAGCAGCGCGGCGCCGGAGTCGGTGAGCACGTGCTCGAGCTCGGGGTCGGTGTAGGCGGTGTTCACCGGGACGACCACGAGGCCCGCACGCAGCCCGCCCAGCACCGCGCGCAGCCAGTCCACCCCGTTGGGCAGCTGGACGGCGACCCGGTCCCCCGCGGTCAGCCCACGGCCGGCGTACCCCGCCGCGACCCGGTCGGCCGAGGCGTCGAGCTCGCCCCAGGTCAGCCGGCGGTCGCCGGCCACCACGGCCAGGGCGTCCGGGTCGCGCTGCGCGGCCGCACGGACGAGCGCGGCCAGCGAGGTGCCTGCCTCGGACACTGCATCTCCTGTCGTCGGTGCGGCACGCAGCCGGTGCCCCGGCGTGCGCTCGGAGGCGCGCGGGGGCAGGCTGCCGTGGACGGCCAGGGGCGATGTTGTCACCATGGGGGCCGCGCCGCAGCCCCCCTGCACGGTTCCGGCGCGCCCTGCGCACGAGAACGGTCCAGGCACAGCGGGCCGATGAGGAGGTCGAACGCCCGCATGCCGCACCCGCTGGATGCCGAGCGGTCCGCCGAGCCCCGCCCGCGTCCGACGCCGTTCCCACGCGCGAGCTCCGAGGCCCTGCCCGTGCCCGTGGGGGCCCACCCGCCCGCCGGCCCCCCGGTCGCCGCGCCCGACGCCGCCGACCTGCCCACCGAGGTCGTCGCGGAGCTCGCCGAGGTCGACCCGGGCCCGGTGGCGGCCGGCGACGTCGACGTCTGGGAGCTGGTGCGCCGGACGCAGGCCGGGGACGCCGAGGCCTTCGGCAGGCTCTACGACCACTACGTGACGCTGGTGCACCGGTACGTCTACCACCGGGTCGGCGACCGGGCGACGGCCGAGGACGTCACGAGCGAGACCTTCGTGCGCGCGCTCCGGCGGATCGACTCGCTGTCGTTCCAGGGTCGCGACGTCGGCGCCTGGCTGGTCACGATCGCCCGCAACATCATCCGTGACCAGGTCAAGAGCAGCCGCTTCCGGCTGGAGGTCAGCACCGCGGACATGCGGGACGCCGACCGGGCCACCGACGGCCCCGAGGACGCCGTCCTGCAGCACCTCACCAACGAGCAGCTGCTCGCCTGCGTGCGGCAGCTGGGGAGCGAGCAGCAGGAGTGCATCGTGTTGCGGTTCCTGCACGGTCTCTCCGTCTCCGAGACTGCCGAGATCATGGGGAAGAAGGACGGCGCCATCAAGGCGCTGCAGCACCGGGCGGTCCGGCGGCTGGCGAGCCTGCTCCCGGAGGGGCTGCGGTGACCCGTGCCGCGCGGCCGGCCGTAACCGGCGGGACCGCTGCGTCGTTGGGCAGGTCCTGGCGGTCCCCCGCCGGAACCGGGAGCTGCGCCGAGGCGAGGACGGGAGGTGGCGGGTGATCCGGCCCGAGGACGGCTCGACGCTGACCGGTCCTGGCACCGAGGCGGCGGTAGCCGCCCGTCTCGAGGCCCTCGCCACGCAGCTCGACACGGGTCCCGACCCCCAGTACCGGGCCCGGGCGCGCGCCCGCCTCGTGGCGATGGCCGCCGTCCGCACCCCGGAGCCGGCGCCCGGCTCCCTCGGCCGGCGGCTGCTCGCCGCCCGCGCGGTGGACCGGCCGCCGTCGCGGTGGCGGGGACGGATCACCGCCGGGTTGGCCGGGGCGGCGGTCGGCGTGACCGGCCTGGCTGCGCTGGTCGCCGTGGCGGCCGGCGCGCAGCCGGGCGACCCCCTCTACGACCTCAAGCGCGGCACCGAGCAGACCCAGCTCGCCCTCGCCGGCGACAGCCGCGGCCAGACCCTCCTGGAGCTGGCCGCCACCCGGCTGGAGGAGCTGACCCGCCTGGCCGGGACGGGGGAGCCGGCGCTGGTCGCGCGCACGCTGCAGACCATGGACCAGCACACCACCGAGGGCGCCGGCTGGCTCACCGGGCGAGCGGTGCAGACCCTCGACCCCGCGCCGCTGGACGTCCTGGCCCGCTGGACCGCCGAGCAGTCGGGTGCGCTCGCGACCCTGGCCGACGACGTGCCGGCGGACGCCGCACCGGCCTTCGGGCGGTCCACCGCGCTGCTGGACGCGCTCACCAGCCGGGTCGACGGGCTCCGCGGGGCGCTGCAGTGCGAGGCGGGCCCGGCCGTCCTCCGGGACGACGCCCTCGGCCCCGTCCCGGGGCCCTGCTCCACCGACGGCCCGGCGACCGTCGCCGAGGAGCCGCCCGGCCCCGCGCCTGCCGACCCCCGCACGGAGGTCCCGCCCTCGGCAGTCTCCACCGGCCCCGCGGCGCCGTCCGCTCCGCCCGCCCGCGGGCCGGCGGGTGAGCCCGGGCCCCCGGCGCGGGGCACCGGGCCCACGACCGTCGCGACCCCCGCGCCGACCGGCCTCGCGCCGCCCCCCGTGCCGAGCCTGCCGGTGCCGGCCGGCCCCGGTACGGGCAGCGTGACCACGACGACGCCCCCGCCGGTGGTCGCCGTCCCCCTGCCGGGCCCGCTGGACGTCTGCCTGCCGCCGCTGATCACCATCGGCGACTGCTGACCACCGCCTCGGCCGGGCTGCCGGCCCGGCTAGGGTCGCAGGGGCGGTGCAGGGGGACGGCGCCAAGCCCAGTTCCCGGTGCAGCGGAACGGATCGAGTGAGGGAGGTCGCCGTGCCCCGACTGTCCGTGCGCGGTCGCCGCGCCGCGCAGACCGACGAGGAGATCCGCGCCCACGTCGCCGGCGCCGCCTCGGCCGCGGCCGCCGAGGTCGCGAGCCCGCCCGCCGTCGAGCCCGACCTCACGGCCGCGGCCTTCTTCGACGTCGACAACACGATGATGATGGGCGCCTCGCTGTTCTGGTTCGCCCGCGGGCTGGCGGCGCGCAAGTACTTCTCCAACCGGGACCTGGCGCGCTTCGTCTGGCAGCAGGCCAAGTTCCGCATCGCCGGCAACGAGAGCGCCGACGACATGCTCACCATCCGGGAGAACGCGCTGGCCTTCGTCGCCGGCCGTGAGGTCTCGGAGATCCAGCAGGCCGGCGAGGAGATCTACGACGAGCTGATGGCCGACCGCATCTGGTCGGGCACCCGCGTGCTCGCGCAGCAGCACCTCGACGCCGGCCAGCGGGTGTGGCTGGTGACGGCCACGCCGGTGGAGCTGGCGTCGATCATCGCCCAGCGGCTGGGCCTGACCGGCGCGCTGGGCACCGTCTCGGAGATCGTCGACGGGCGGTACACCGGCCGGCTGGTCGGCGAGCTGATGCACGGCCCGGCGAAAGCGGAGGCCGTCCTCGCGCTCGCCGAGCGGGAGAGCCTGGACCTCTCCCGGTGCACCGCCTACAGCGACTCGGCCAACGACCTGCCGATGCTCTCGCTGACCGGCACGGCGGTGGCGGTCAACCCCGACACCGAGCTGCGCGCCGAGGCCCGCGCCCGGGGCTGGACCATCCGCGACTTCCGTACCGGACGGAAGGCGGCGAAGATCGGGCTGCCCACGGTCGCCGCGGCCGCGGTCTCCGGTGGGCTCGTCGGCGGCACGATCGCCCTGCGCCGCCGCAACAAGCTGCCGTGGTGACAAGAAGGACCCTCGTCCGCTCGGCGCGGGCGGTCAGCTGAAGACGCTCCTGCGCTGCAGCAGGAGCTGGTACAGCGAGTGCTGGATCGTCTCGCGCACCTGGTCGGTCAGGTTGAAGACCAGCATCGGGTCCTCCGCCGCGGCCGGGCCGTAGGACGCCGTCTCGATCGGGGCGCCGAAGGCGATCAGCCACTTCGAGGGCAACGGCACCAGACCCAGGGGGCCGAGCAGCGGGAACGTCGGCGTCACCGGGAAGTACGGCAGGCCCAGCAGGCGGGCGGCGGTGCGGGCGTTGCCGATCATCGGGTAGATCTCCTCGGCGCCCACGATGGCGCACGGGATGATCGGCGCCCCGGTGCGCAGCGCCGCGGAGACGAAGCCGCCCCGGCCGAAGCGCTGCAGCGTGTAGCGCTCGCGGAACGGCTTGCCGATGCCCTTGAACCCCTCGGGGAAGACGCCCACCAGCTCGCCGCCGGTCAGCAGCCGCTCGGCGTCCTCGTTGCACGCCAGCGTGGCCCCGAACTTCCGGGCCAGCGCGCCGACCCCGGGCAGCTCGAAGACGAGGTCGGCGCCGAGCAGGCGGAACCGGCGTCCGGCCGGGTGCTCGTCGTGCAGGGCCACGGTGGTCATGAGCGCGTCCACCGGGAGGGTGCCGGAGTGGTTGGCCACCACGAGCGCCCCGCTGTCGGCGGGCACGTTCTCCAGGCCGAAGGTCTCCACCCGGAACCACCGGCGGAACAGCGGGCGCAGCGCCGGGAGCAGGACGTGGTCGGCGAGGTCGGGGTCGAAGCCGAACTCGTCGGTCTCGTACTCGCCGGTCAGCCGGCGCTGGAGGAAGTCGACGCCGCCGGCGAGCTGCTCCTCCCACCCCGGGGGTGCGGAGGGTGCGGCCACACGGGGCTCGTCGTCCTCGGGGCGCAGCCGGATGACCCGGGCCTCAGGCATCGCGCACCGCCCGCAGCCCCGGCGCCGGCGGGGCCGGCCGGAACCGGTGCTCCACGGCCGAGGCGGTGTCGCCGAGCCGGCCCAGCACCGACCGCAGCCCGCCGCCCACCGCCCGGACGGCCCCCGGGTCGAGGACCGGGGGCACCGTGCGCGCGTAGTCCGCCAGGGCGGCCGCGGTGGTGTAGCGGGGGGTGCAGCCGAACGTGGTGCGCAGCACCGTGGTGTCCACGACGCGGCCGAAGTTGAGGAAGCGCATCTGCTCCGGGGAGTAGTCGACGAAGCCGAACCGGCGCGACAGGCGCCCGACCGAGCCCAGCGCCGGCGAGGGCAGCGGGACCTCGATGCGACCGAGGCGGCGGATGGCCTGCGACAGCAGGAGGGTGCCCTCACCGCCCACGTTGACGGTGCCGACGAAGTCGCCGGTGGTGGCCCGGGTCAGCACCGCGAGGGCGTCGTCCTCGTGCAGCAGCTGCACCCGGGCGTCGTAGCCCAGGGCCGTGGGCACCAGCGGCATCCGGAGGAAGCCGGTCAGCAGCGAGTCGATGCGCGGACCGATGAAGTTGGTGAAGCGGAGCACCGCGACGTCGACGTCGGGACGGCGGCGCCCGAAGGAGCGCACGTAGCCCTCGATGTCGACGCTGTCCCGGGCGAACCCGCCGGAGGGGACCTGGCGCGCCTGCATGGTCTCGGTGAAGACGGCCGGGTCGCGCGAGGACGCGCCGTAGACGGCGCTGGTCGACTTCAGCACGAACCGGCGCACCGACGACGCGCGCTGGCAGGCGGCCAGCAGCTGCATCGTGCCGATGACGTTGAGCTCCTTCATCGGCACCCGCCCACCGGAGCCGGCGGGCGTGGAGCTGATGTTCATGTGCACGACGGTGTCGACCGACGCCGCGGCGATGACCTTGCCGATCAGCGGGTTGCGGATGTCGGCCCGCACGAACTCGGTGCGACCCAGCCGGCGGAGCATGGCCGGCGACGGGGGGACGGTGTCCACCCCGATGACCCGCTGGATGCGCGGATCGGAGGCGAGCTCGGCCGCCAGCGCGCCACCCAGCCACCGGCTCACACCGGTGACGAGGACGACCGCGGGCGGCACGAGCCTCAGCTCACTTCTTGTTGCGGCGCTGGACGCGCGTCTTCTTCAGCAGCTTGCGGTGCTTCTTCTTCGCCATCCGCTTGCGCCGCTTCTTGATGACCGAACCCACGTGTGCTCTCCCGACTTCGCGAAATGATCAGCTCGAACGCGGCAGCTGGACCGTGTCCCGCCCTCGCCCGGCGACCGAGCGTACCCGAGCCACCCCGCGGCGACGCTGCCGCGGGCGGCTCGGAGGAGACGACGTGGCTCCGTCCCGGAGGACGGGACCGTTCTCAGGCGATGTCGGTGTAGGCGTCGCGCAGGTAGTCCTGCACGGCGCGCTCCGGCACGCGGAACGAGCGGCCGACGCGGACGGCGGAGAGCTCGCCGGCGTGGACGAGGCGGTACACGGTCATCTTCGAGACCCGCATCATCGAGGCGACCTCGGCGACGGTCAGGAAGGTGACGGCGGCGCGGGGGGCCGGGACGGCCGGGCGGCCGATCGGCATGGCGGCGGGGTGCTGGGCCGGGACCGGGCGGGCGACCGCCGCGGCGTTCATCGGGCGACCCATCTGACGGGGCATGGGCATCCCCGGACGGACGACGGTGGCGGCAGCGTGGCGCTGGGGCATGGTCATGTCTTCGTCTCCGGAACCTAGCTCGTGTCGTGGCGCCGGCTTCCCCACCGGCAACTGAACACGCACGCGCTGGTACTGAGAGTAAGGGGACGCGCGTGACGGAAGCGATGGGTGAAACGAACAGGCGGACCGGTCCGTCCTAGGCAGAACTACACGTATGCAACACGGTGCACACCCGTCCCGGCGCGTTTCGCGACACGGTGAGAAGTCGGTGACGCAGCGTCGTACCGATCCGCGCAGATGTGCATTACCGTGCTCGTCCGCTCACGCCGGGTGCCCGTCGACCTGTCGACACGAGAAGGCGGGGGCACCGCGTCCCGCCCGGTCGACGTCAGGACTTGTCGTCACGACTCGTCGTCAGGACTCGTCGCGGCCCAGCTCCACCGAACGGGCGTGGGCCGCCTCGATGGCGGCCATCAGCGCGGCGCGGACGCCGTGCTTCTCCAGCTCCCGGATCGCGGCGATCGTGGTGCCACCGGGGCTGGAGACCGCCTCGCGGAGCTGGACCGGGTGCTCGCCCGAGTCCCGCATCATCACCGCCGCGCCCAGCGCCGTCTGGACGATGAGGTCTGCGGCCAGCGCCCGCGGCAGGCCCAGCAGGATGCCGGCGTCCACCATCGCCTCGACGAGGTAGAAGAAGTAGGCGGGGCCACTGCCCGACAGCGCCGTGACGGCGTCCTGCTGCGACTCGGGCACCCGGCGCACCTGCCCGACCGCGGCCAGCAGCGCCTCGGCCTCGTCGAGGTGCTCCTCCCCCGCGTGCGCGCCGGCCGAGAGCACGCTCATGCCCTCGTCCACGAGCGCGGGGGTGTTCGGCATGACCCGCACGACCGGGACGCCGGGCGGCAGCGCCGCCTCGATGCGCGCCGTGGGCACGCCCGCGGCCACGGAGACGACCAGGTGCCCCGTGTCGACGTGCTGGGCCACCAGGCCGAGGAGCGTCTCGATGTCCTGCGGCTTCACCGCGAGGAGCAGCACCCGCGCCCGGGCCGCGGCGTCGGCGAGCCCCACCGCGGGGACCCCGTAGCGCCCGGTGAGCTCCGCGGCGCGCCCCGCGCTGCGCTCGACGACGAGGAGCCCGTCGGCCCCGGCGCGCCGGACGAGGCCGGAGAGCAGCGCCTCCCCGATCTTGCCGCCGCCGATGATGGCCAGGCCGCGGCGGCCGGTGGCGGTCACGACCGCACCCCCGCGACGGGCGCCGGCACGCGGACGGCGTGGCCGGCGGCGAGCAGGCGGTGCTGCTCCTCGGTCGGGGCTCCCCAGTGCATGACGTGCTCCCAGCTGTCGGGCGCGCGGCCGCTCCGGGCCGCGCGCTCACCGGTGATGGCGATCTGTCGTGGATCGACGATCGCGACGGGCGGCTCCCCGTCGCCCGCCACGAGGGCGGCGAGGCAGCGGCCTGCCGCGCGGACGGCGCCCCCGGGACGCAGGGCCGCGCGGGCGCGGAACCGGCGGGCGCGCAGGCGGACGGGCACGCCCGAAACCGTAGTGCGCGGGCGTGTGCCGCCTCCGGGTGCCGGGTAGCGCCGCCCCCATGGCAGGAGAACTGGACGGGATGAGGGTGGCCGTGCTGGCCACCGACGGTGTGGAGCAGGTCGAGCTGGACCGCCCCTGGCAGGCGCTGGAGGAGGCGGGTGCGGAGCCGGAGCTGGTCTCGTTCTCGACGGGCACCATCACCGCCTACGAGCACATCGACAAGGGCGAGAAGCGGACGGTCGACACCGACCTGGGCTCGGCCGACCCGGACGACTACGCGGCCCTCGTCCTGCCCGGCGGCGTGATCAACGGCGACTTCCTGCGCGCGGACGCCGACGCCGTGACCTTCGTCAAGGCCTTCTTCGACGCCGGGAAGCCGGTGGCGGCGATCTGCCACGCCCCCTGGGTGCTCATCGAGGCCGGCGTCGTGCGTGGCCGGCGCATGACCTCCTGGCCCTCGCTGCAGACCGACCTGCGCAACGCGGGCGCCCAGTGGGTGGACGAGGAGGTCGTGGTCGACGGCAACCTGGTGACCAGCCGCAAGCCCGACGACCTCGACGCGTTCGGGGCGGCGATCGTCGACGAGTTCGCCGCGTCGCGCGACGCCGAGCCGGCCGACGCCTGACCGGCGGTCAGGACGTCGCGAGGAGGGTGGCCGCCGGGGCGATCGTGAGCAGCGTCCCGGCGAACACCAGGACGGCGAGCAGCCGGGCGCCCACCGGTTCGGCGCCCTGGCGCTCCCGCCACAGGTTGACCCCGGCCACGAGGCCGGTGACCGCGAGCGGCGCCAGGAAGACGGCCAGGTGCGGGATCATCTCCCAGAGCACCGTGGCGGCGAAGTAGATGCCCACCCCCGCCGCGAGGGCGATGACCAGCTCGCCGGCGAACCGCAGCCAGGCCAGCGCGCTCTCGCGCGGGGTGGTCTCGAGGTCGGCCTCCGGGTCGTCCGCCCGGACGACGAGGATCGGCCCGGTCGAGGCGACGTTGTCGCGGGGGGTCGCGCCGGCGGCCGTGGCCCCCCGGGCTGCCCGGCGGGTGGCCGTGCGCTGCGCCCCGGCGCGATCGGCCTCGCTGTGGGCGCTGCGCGCCGCCTCCTCCCCCGCGGCCCGCCGCAGTGGCGGCACGGGGCCCGAGGGGTGCGGGACACCGGGCTTGCGGTCCGGGCGCAGCCCCGGGATGGCCGCGGTCACGGGATCGGCGGCCCGCCCGGACGCCCGGCTGTCACGGGCCGGCGCGGCCGGGGCCGGCTCCGGGCCCTGCAGGTCGCTGCGGCGCCGGCCGTAGCCGGCGCGGTCGCCCCCCGCGTCGGCGCGCCGCTGGCGGATCCCGGTCTCGTCGTCGTCGTCGGAGCGCCGTCGGCGGGCGGTGCGGGCGGCCGACTCGATGCCGGCCTCGCGCAGGATCTCGGCGAGCGAGCGACCTCCCGTGTCCGGGTTCCAGTCCGGTTCGGTCATCACGCCCCTCCCAACGAGTCCAGCCGGCGGAGGATGACTCCCTCGCGCAGGGCCCACGGACAGATCCGCACGCACCGTACGTCGAGCGCACGCAGCGTAGCGGCAGCCACGACGGCACCGGCGGGAACCTGGTGCGCTCGGTCGGGCGAGACCCCCCGCAGTTCGGCCAGCGCCGAGCTCTCGATCCGCGAGATGAAGCCGACCAGCTGCCCCAGCCCGTCGGCGGTCAGCTCGCGCGAGACCTGCAGCCCCGCCGAGTAGGGGGCGGCACCGGTGAGGCGGGCGAGCGTGCGGAAGGTCTTGCTGGTGGCCGCCACCAGGTCCGGCGCCCCGGCGCCGCGGAGCTTCTTCGCCGCCGGCTCGATCAGCCCGCCGGCGTAGTCGGCGAGCTCGTCCAGCGCCGCCAGGTCCGGCCGCCCGCCCCGCTGCGCCTCGGGCAGGAAACGCCGGGTCATGCGACCCGCGCCGAGCGGCAGGGACAGGGCGACGTCCGGCTCCTCGTCGACGCCGCTGGCCAGCTCGAGGGACCCGCCACCGATGTCGAAGATCAGCAGCCGACCCGCGCTCCAGCCGAACCACCGGCGGACGGCGAGGAAGGTCAGCCGCGCCTCGTCCTCGCCGCTCAGGACCTGCAGCTCGACGCCGGTGCGCTCGCGGACGCGGTCGAGCACCTCGAGGCCGTTGGCCGCGTCGCGGATGGCGGAGGTCACCATCGCGAGGAGCTCCTCGCAGCCCTGCTTCTCGGCCTGGACGCAGGCGTTCTGCACCGCGCGCAGGAGCGCCTTCTCCCCCGCCTTGGACAGCATCCCGTCGTCGCCGATCTGCTCGGCGAGCCGCAGCAGCCAGCGGTCGTCGTGCATCGGCGTGGGGTGCGCGCCGCGGTGGGCGTCCACCACCAGCAGGTGCACCGTGTTCGAGCCGACGTCCAGCACACCGAGTCGCATGGGACCAGTCTGCCCGGCTCCCCCGGGGCTCGCGCCGAGCGCAGCCAGGTGGGACGACGGGGGGTCCTTCTAGGCTGGCCCGGTGCGGAACGAGCCCCCCGACGAGGTCGCCCCCGACTTCGCCCGCGAATGGGTGGAGTTCCCCGACCCCGCCGACCCCGACCACCTGGTCCGGGCCGACCTGACCTGGCTCACCTCGGCGTGGACGTGCGTCTTCGGCCGCGGCTGCGCCGGTGTGGTGGAGGGACGGGCGGACGACGGCTGCTGCACCCACGGCGCCTTCTTCACCGACGAGGACGACCTCCACCGGGTCACCGCCGCGGTGGCCGACCTCACCGACGAGGACTGGCAGCTCGCCCCCGCCGGACGCGGCGGGTGGACCGAGGAGGACGACGCCGAGGACCCGCCGGAGGGTGGCGCCGCCGGCGAGCCGGCGCGGTCGCTGCGGACCCGCGTGGTCGACGGCGCCTGCGTCTTCCTCAACCGGCCCGGGTTCGCCGGCGGCGCGGGCTGCGCGCTGCACCGGATGGCGCTGCGCACCGGACTGCACCCGCTGACGACCAAGCCCGACGTGTGCTGGCAGCTGCCGGTGCGCCGGGAGCAGGAGCACGTGGACCGGCCCGACGGCACGCGGGTGCTCGTCTCGACGATCGGCGAGTTCGACCGGCGCGGGTGGGGGCCCGGCGGCCACGACCTGCACTGGTGGTGCACCGGATCGCCCACCGCGCACGTCTCCCCCGAGCCGCTGGTGCAGACCTACGCCGCGGAGCTGGTCGCGCTGCTCGGCGGCCCGGCGTACGACGAGCTACGCCGGCTGGCCGAGCTGCGGCTCGACCAGGGGCTGATCGCGCCGCACCCGGCCAGCCCCGCCCTCGCCGGGCCGGTGCCCGTCCAGCTGCACCGGCGCCGTCCCGAGGCGTGAGACCGCCCCGGCCCGGAAGGTCTGCCGGTACGCCCGCGGGGAGACCCCGCGCCGGCGGGTGAACTGCTCGCGCAGCCCGGCCGCGGTGCCGAAGCCGACCAGCCGGGCGATCTCCTCGACCGGCGCGTCGCTGTTCTCCAGCAGCTCCTCGGCGGCCGCCAGGCGCTGCGCGAGCAGCCAGGCGTGCGGCGTCGTCCCGGTGGTCGCCTTGAACCGCCGGGCGAAGCTGCGCGGGCTCATCAGCGCCCGCCGGGCGAGGACGTCGACGGAGAGCTCCTCGGCCAGGTGCTGCCCGGCCCACTCGAGCACCAGACCGAGCAGGTCGTCGGAGCACGCGGGCACCGGGGCGTCGATGAACTGCGCCTGCCCGCCGTCGCGGTGCGGGGGGACGACCATCTCGCGGGCCAGCGCGTTGGCCGCGGCGGCGCCCCACTCGCGGCGCACCAGGTGCAGCAGCGCGTCGACGCCGGCCGCCGTGCCCGCCCCGGTGAGGATGCGCCCGTTGTCCACGTACAGCACCGCCGGGTCGACCTCGAGCTGCGGGTAGCGGGCGGCCAGCTCGCCGGCGTAGCGCCAGTGCGTGGTCACCCGCAGCCCGTCGAGCAGGCCGGTGGCGGCCAGGGCGAAGACGCCCGTGCAGTGGCTCACCAGGATCGCGCCCCGGGCGTGGGCCCGCCGGAGGGCGTCCAGCAGCGCCGGGGAGGGGCGCCGGTCGACCACCTCCCAGGCGGTGACGAGCACGATGTCCGACCGGTCCAGCCGGTCGAGGCCGTGCTCGACGAGGATCCCGATGCCGGTGTCGGTGCGCAGGACGCCCGGCTGCTCGGCGACGAGCGCGAAGTCGAAGCGGGGCAGGCCGATCTCGGGACGGTCGTAGCCGAACACCTCGTTGCTCACCCCCAGCCCGAAGCTGGCGACGAGGCCCTCGCCGACCACGAGGCTGACCACGAGCGGGCGTCCGGATGCCATGCGCAGACTATGGCAGAAAAGCTGCGCTAGCGGTCACTCCTGCCACTCGTGCGGGCGGACGGCCGGCGCCACGCTTCTCCCATGTTGCTGATCACCTGCCCCGTGACCAGGACCGACGAGCTGGTCGCCGACCGGCGCATCCGGTCGGTCACCAACCACCCGACGCACATCGCCCTGCACGTGGAGTGCCCCGCCTGCGGGGCGGTCCACGTCTACCCGACCGGCCGGCGGTGGGCGGCGACGCAGGCCGCCCGCGCCGCCGCTCCCGTCCGGCAGGCGCCCGAGCTGCACCCGGCCTAGCATCGAACACATGAGCGAACCGACCGCTGCCGACCAGACCACCGAGAAGGACCCGGACGACTGGGTGACCGGGGACGAGCCCGCCACCGGGGCGCAGAAGAGCTACCTCGAGACGCTCGCCCGGGGGACCGACGAGGAGATCCCCGAGGACATCTCGAAGGCCGACGCCTCCAAGAAGATCGACGACCTGAAGTCGTAGGACCCCGGCCCCGTCCCGGGTCCCACCCCGAGCGTGCGAGGGGTGGGGAGGACGGGGTCCTTCTTCAGGCCTCGAGCTTGTAGCCCAGGCCCCGCACCGTCAGCAGGTACTTCGGGTTCGCGGGGTCGGGCTCGAGCTTGGCCCGCAGCCGCTTGACGTGGACGTCGAGCGTCTTGGTGTCGCCGACGTAGTCCGAGCCCCAGACGCGGTCGATCAGCTGCGCCCGGGTGAGCACCCGCCCGGCGTTGCGCAGCAGGAACTCGAGCAGATCGAACTCCTTGAGCGGCAGGGCCACCTGCTCGCCGTCCACCGCGACCACGTGCCGCTCGACGTCCATGCGCACCGGGCCGGCGACCAGCACCCCGCCCTCGGCGGGCGGCGCGTCGGCCGCCTCGCCGCGGCGGCGCAGCACCGCGCGGATGCGGGCGACCAGCTCCCGCGCCGAGTACGGCTTGGTGACGTAGTCGTCGGCGCCCAGCTCCAGGCCGACGACCTTGTCGATCTCGCCGTCCTTGGCCGTGAGCATGATGATCGGCACGTTGCCGCGGCTCCGCAGCGCCCGGCAGACCTCGGTCCCGGGCAGGCCGGGGAGCATGAGGTCGAGCAGGACGATGTCGGCTCCACCGCGGTCGTACTCCGCCAGGGCGTCGGGCCCGGTGGCGGCGACGACGGTCTCGAACCCCTCCCGCCGCAGCATGTAGGACAGGGCGTCGGAGAAGGACTCCTCGTCCTCGACGACCAGGACACGGGTCATAGGTGCTCGTTCTCCAGATTCTGGGTTGCGGGGGCGGACGACTCCGCCGCCGGGCTCTCGGAAGAACCGTCGAGCGGGATGCGCAGGGTGAAGGTCGACCCCAGCCCCTCCTCGCTCCAGACCGTCACCGAACCACCGTGGTTGCTGGCGACGTGCTTGACGATCGCGAGCCCCAGCCCGGTTCCCCCGGTGCTGCTGGCTCGGGACTGGTCCACCCGGTAGAAGCGCTCGAACACCCGGTGCCGGTCGGCCCGCGGGATGCCGATGCCGCTGTCGGTCACGGCGATCTCGGCGAACCCCGACCGGGCCCGGGCGGCGACGGCGACCCGGCTCTTCCCGGTGCTGTAGGCGACCGCGTTGGCCAGCAGGTTGGTCACGGCCGTGACCAGCTGGCTCTCGACGCCACGGACCACCAGGCCCGGCTGCCCCCCGAGCACGATCTCCAGCTCCTTGGCGCGGGCGGCGGTGCGCGTGCGGTCGACCGCCTCGCCGAGGACGCGGTCCACCTCCACGGGGACCAGCTCGGGCAGTGGTTCGCCGCCCTGCAGCCGGGAGAGGTCGATCAGCTCGCGCACCAGGCGGCCCAGCCGGTCGGCCTCGTGGGCGATGCGCGCCGCGAAGCGCTGCACCGCCTCGGGGTCGTCGGCCGCGCCCTCGATCGCCTCGGCCAGCAGCGCCAGCGCGCCCACCGGCGTCTTCAGCTCGTGGCCGACGTTCGCGACGAAGTCGCGGCGCACGGCCTCCACCCGCCGCGCCTCGGTGACGTCCTGCAGCACCAGCGCGACCGGGCCCGGGGACGGCACCGTGCCGCCGTCGAGGCGCACGCCGTGCACCCCGACCAGCCGCGGCCCGGCGCCGACCACGTCCCCGGGCAGCCGGACGTCGGCGCGCCGGGTCCCGCCGGTCCGCACCGCTCGGGCCAGCGTCAGCAGCTCGGGCACGAGCAACCGGGTGCCCCGGACGATGCCCAGCGCCCGGGCCGCCGGGTTGGCGAGCAGCACGGCGTCGTCGATGCCCACCACCACGAGGGCCGGGTCCATGAGGTCCACGAGCCGCCGCGCCAGCGTCGCCTCGGGCAGCGGGACGGAGGCCCCGTCGAGGGGGTGGCGACCCAGGTCGGGACGGGAGCGGATGATGACGACGGCGGCGGCCACCACCCCACCCAGGAGGAGGCCGACCACCAGGGCGACCAGTGGACTCACGGCCCAGATGCTAGGTGGACGTGGGCGGGGGACCATGATCCGGCGAGAGGTTCACCGCTCCGACCGGGCACTGTTCACCGCCGGGAGGGCCGGAGTTCACCTCGCCGCGGCCGGATCGGTCCCGGCCGCGCCTACTGTCGCCGGTGAATCACGACGAGAGGACGACCGTGCGGGACAGTTACCACGAGGAACTCGACGACATCAACGCCTGCCTGGTGGAGATGGCCAACTCCGTGGGGTCGCAGATGAGCACGGCGACCACGGCGCTGCTGGACGCCGATGTCGCCCTCGCCGACCTGGTGATCGCGGGCGACGACCAGATCGACGCCACGCGCGAGAACATCGAGCAGCGGACCTTCACCCTGCTCGCACGCCAGCAGCCGGTGGCCGGTGACCTGCGGACCATCACGACCGCGATGCGGATCGTCGCCGACCTCGAGCGGATGGGCGACCTGGCCGCGCACATCGCCAAGGTGGCGCGGATGCGGTTCCCCGACCACGCCGTGCCCCAGGAGGTCCGCCCGGCCTTCCTGGAGGCCGGCAACGTCGCCGAGCTGCTCATCACCAAGACCGCGACGGTCATCGCCAAGCGCGACGTCCAGGCCGCCAAGGAGCTGGAGACCGACGACGACGCGATGGACCAGATCCACCGCGGGCTGTTCCGCCAGCTGCTGAGCGAGGACTGGCCGCACGGCATCGAGTCGGCCATCGACATCACGCTGCTCGGCCGCTACTACGAGCGCTTCGCCGACCACGCGGTCAGCGTCGCCCGCCGCGTCTGCTACCTGGTCACCGGCGAGCGCTGGGAATCCGAGGCCGCCGGTCAGGCATGACCCGGTGCGGGTCCCTTCGGCCTGGTCGCAGGGGCCCGCGCCGAGCGTCAGCGAGGCGTGGGGGGCGACTAGGTCCTCTTACCCTGGTTCTTCACCGCCTCGATGGCGGCGGCCGCGGCGTCGGGGTCGAGGTACTCGCCCCCGGTCTTCACCGGGCGCAGGTCGTCGTCGAGGTCGTAGCGCAGCGGCACCCCGGTCGGGATGTTGAGGCCGACGACCTCGTCGTCGCCCATGCCGTCGAGGTGCTTGACCAGCGCCCGCAGGCTGTTGCCGTGGGCGGCGACCAGCACGGTCTGCCCGAGCCGCAGGTCCGGGACGATCGCGTCGTACCAGTACGGCAGCATCCGGACGACGACGTCGGCGAGGCACTCGGTCGCCGGGCGCGCCTCCGGCGGCAGGAACGAGTAGCGGGCGTCGCCGTCCTGGGAGAACTCGCTCCCCGGCTCGATCGGCGGCGGCGGGGTGTCGTAGGACCGCCGCCAGGTCATGAACTGCTCTTCCCCGTACTCGGCGAGCGTGGCGGCCTTGTCCTTGCCCTGCAGGGCGCCGTAGTGCCGCTCGTTGAGCCGCCACGAGCGCTTCACCGGGATCCACTGCCGGTCGGCCTCGTGCAGGGCCAGCTCGGCGGTCATGATCGCCCGGCGCAGCAGCGAGGTGTGCGAGACGTCGGGCAGCAGCCCGTGCTCGGCCATGAGCCGCCCGCCGCGGGCGGCCTCCTCGCGCCCCTTCTCCGTGAGGGGGACGTCCACCCAGCCGGTGAAGAGGTTGGCCTTGTTCCACTCGCTCTCGCCGTGGCGGAGCAGCACCAGGGTTCCCGTGGAGGTCGTCACGGCGATCATCCTGCCCGACGTCGCCGTCGCGGGCAGCGGAGCCCCGGACGGGTCCCACCGCCCTCCCGGGTCAGCGCGTGGCCGACCGCGCCCGCCCGGGCAGCCAGATCAGCACGACCACTGCCGCGACGAGGGTCGCGGCCGCCGTGCCGATCGCCGTCAGGTGCATCGCGGTGACGAAGGCCTCGCGGGCGGGGTCGGCCACCGCGGCCGCGGCGCGGGCGGCCTCCGGCGTCGCCTCGGCCTGCGCCCGGCGGACGGCGTCGAGCGTCGCGACGATCGACTGCCGGGCGTCGTCGCGCGCACCCGCCGGCAGCCCGTCCGCCGCGGAGCCCAGCTGGGCGGAGTAGGTGGCGGCGAGCAGGGAGCCCAGGATCGCGACGCCCAGGGCGCCCCCCACCTGCCGCACCGAGTTGTTGACCGCGGCCCCGGCACCGGCCTTCTCCCGCGGCACCACGGACATGATCGACTCGGTCGCGGGGGCCATGACCGCGCCCATGCCGAGCCCCTGCACCGAGAGCACCACCAGCAGCAGCCAGACCGGCGAGGTGAGGTCGAGCAGCTGCACGCCGAGGAAGGACAGGGTGATGAGCAGGAAGCCGGACGCGCACACGGCCTTGGCCCCGAACCGCTCGGCCAGCCCGGAGCTGCGCGGCGCCATGAGCGCCATGCCCAGCGCGACGGGGATGAGCGCCGCACCGCTCTGCAACGGCGAGTAGCCGCGCGCGCCCTGCAGGTAGAACACCAGGTAGAAGGTGGCGCCGAGGAGCGCGAAGAAGTTCAGCCCCAGGGCCGCGGCGGCGGCGGAGAACGCCGGGTTGCGGAACAGCGAGACGTCGAGCGCCGGGTGGGCCGAGCGGCGCTGCAGCCAGACGAAGAGGGCCAGCAGGACCAGGCCACCGAGCAGCGGCACCAGGACGCCCGGCGTCGTCCACCCCGCGCCGCCACCGCCGTGGATGATCCCGTAGACCAGGCCGGCCAGCGCGACGATCGACAGCAGCACGCCGGGGAGGTCCAGCCGCCCCGGGGAGGGATCCTTCGACTCGGGCACGAAGGCGAGCACGGCAGCGATGCCCAGCACCGCGACGGGGACGCCGACGAGGAAGACCGCGCCCCACCAGAAGTGCTCCAGGACCGCACCCCCGGCCAGCGGCCCACCCGCGACGGCGATCCCCGCCGTCCCCGCCCAGACGCCGATCGCCCGTCCGCGCTCGCGGGGCGGGAAGACGTTGGTGATGACCGCCAGCGTCGTCGGCTGGACCGCCGCCCCGCCGATGCCCATCACCGCCCGCCAGACGATGAGCTCCAGGGGGCTGTCGCTCAGCGCGGCGAACACCGACGCCACGGCGAAGACGCCCAGCCCGATGAGCAGCACCCGCCGGCGGCCGATCCGGTCGCCGATGACGCCCCAGGTGAACAGCAGGCCGGCGAACACGAGGATGTAGGCGTCGACGGCCCACTGCAGCTCGCCCTGGCTGGCCTCGAGCTCCCGCTGCAGCGTCGGGAGGGCGACGTTGAGGATCGTGTTCCCCATGATCACCACGAGCAGGCAGACCGTCATGGTGGCCAGCACCCACCACCGGCGCTCGTAGCCGGGTCCCTGCTCCTCCCCGGACGCGGCCGCGTCCGGGCGCGGCCTGTCGGTCGCGGTCACTCCCCGGGGGCGGGGTCGGCGGTCCGGCGGCGACCGGGGTCGGCGAACGCCGCGAAGGCCTCCAGGTTGCGCAGCGACTCGCCGCGCTTGACCCGCCAGTCCCACTCCCGGCGGATCGACGTGCCGAAGCCGATCTCCAGCATCGTGTTGAAGTGGTCGTCGGCGTAGCTCAGGACCGACCCGAGCACCCGGTCGAGCTCCTCGGGCGTGACGGCGGCGTGCGGCAGCCGCCCGGTCAGGTAGACGTCGCCCACGGAGTCGATCGAGTACGCGACGCCGTACATGCGGGCGTTGTGCTGCAGCAGGTAGGTCCAGAGCTGCTCGCGGTTCTCGTCGGGCTGGCGGCAGACGAACGCCTCCACCCGCAGCGCGTGGTCGCCGACGACCAGCCCGCACACCGTCTTGAGCTTCTGCGTCCCCGGCAGGTCCACCAGCCAGGTGCCCGGCCGCGGGTGGTCGTGCACCAGCTCGTTCTCGCGCAGCGTCTGGTCGATGACGGCGTCGAGCTCCTCGACGGTCCGGCTCACCGGGCCACCCCCATCCCGGGCAGGGCCCGCAGCGATCCGGGCCGCCGCTCCCGCAGCGAGCGCGCCCTCGGGGCCGCCATCTCGGCGGCGGCGGCGGTGTAGGCCTCGACGAGGGCGTCGGCGGTGCGGTCCCAGGAGAACCCGGCCGCGTGCCGGCCGGCGCCGGCGGCCAGCAGCTCGCGGCGGGCGAGGACCGCGCGCACCGCACCGGCGTAGTCGTCGGCGCGGTGCCCGTCGACGAGCACCCCCGAGACGCCGTCGCGCACCGCCGTCGGCAGCCCGCCCACGGCCGCCGCGACGACGGGGGTGCCGCAGGCCTGCGACTCCAGCGCGACGAGCCCGAAGGACTCGTTGTGGCTGGGCACGACCGTCACGTCCGCGGCGCGGTAGAACTCGGCCAGCCGCGCGGGCGGCTGCGGCGGGTGGAAGCGGACGACGTCGGCGATGCCCAGGGACCGGGCCAGCTGCTCCAGCTGCCGGGGCGCGTCCAGGCCGGTGCCGCTGGGCGCGCCGACCACGTGCACCTGCAGGCGCGCCCGCAACGCCGGGTCGTCGGCCAGCATGCGGGCGGCGGTGTGCAGCAGCACGTCGGGCGCCTTGAGCGGCTGGATGCGCCCGACGAAGAGCAGGACGACGGCGTCCTCGCGCACGCCGACGGCGCGGCGGGCGGCGCCCCGGCTGCCGGGCGTGAACCGGCCGAGGTCGACCCCGGGCGGGACGACGAGGGTGCGCGCGGGGTCGGCGCCGTAGAGGCGCACGAGCTGGCGGGCCTCCTCGTCGGTGTTGGCGATCAGCCGGTCGGCCTCGGCCACGACCTGCTCCTCGCCGATGACCCGGGCGCGCGGCTCGGGGCGGTCGCCGTCGGCCAGCGCCTCGTTCTTGACCTTGGCCAGGGTGTGCGCGGTGTGCACCAGCGGCACGCCCCACCGGTCGCGCGCCAGCCAGCCGACCTGCCCGGAGAGCCAGTAGTGCGAGTGCACGACGTCGTAGTGCCCCGGCTCGTGCTGGGCCTCGGCGCGCAGCACCGCCGCGGTGAAGGCGCAGAGCTGCGCGGGCAGCTCCTCCTTGCCCAGGCCCTCGAAGGGGCCGGCGCTGACGTGCCGCACCGTGACGCCCGGGGTCATCTCGACCACCGGCGGCAGCTCGCTGGAGGTGGCCCGCGTGAAGATGTCGACCTCGATGCCGCGGGCGGCGAGCCGGCGGGACACCTCGACGACGTAGACGTTCATGCCGCCCGCGTCGCCCGCCCCGGGTTGGTCGAGCGGGCTGGTGTGCACCGACAGCGTCGCGACGCGTGCCGGGCGGCCGGGTGCGGGGAAGCGGCGAGCGGGCACCACGGACCTCCGCTCTGCTCTGCGAGGGCCCCCGACCAGCACCCCTGTCGGTCCTCCATCTTGCAACAGCGCCAAGATGGGGGCATGTCAGATACCTCACCCTCGACCCCTGCGGGGGACGGCCCCCTGCCCGGTGCCGGTCGCACCGCCGTCGTCACCGGCGCCTCCAGCGGGATCGGGGCGGCCACGGCCCGCCGGCTCGCCGCCGAGGGCTTCGACGTCGTCCTCGGCGCGCGCCGGCTGGAGCGCCTCGAGGCGCTCGCCGCCTCCACCGGGGGCCGCGCCCTGCCCCTCGACGTCACCGACCCCGCGTCGGTGGAGGCGTTCACCGCCGCCCTGGACCGGGTGGACGTGCTGGTCAACAACGCCGGCGGCGCATTCGACACCAACCCCGTCGCCGAGGCCGACCTCGACTCCTGGGCGCGCACCTACGAGGTCAACGTGCTCGGCACCGTGCGCCTGACCAAGGCGCTGCTGCCGAAGCTCCGGGCCTCCGGCGCGGGCGACGTCCTGTTCGTGGGCTCCACCGCCGGCCTGATCTCCTACGAGGGCGGGGCGTCGTACACGGCGGCCAAGCACGGGGTGCACACGCTGGCCGAGACCCTGCGCCTGGAGCTCTGCGGCGACCCCGTCCGCGTGATCGAGATCGCCCCCGGGATGGTGAGGACGGAGGAGTTCTCCCTCAACCGGACCGGCTCGCAGGAGCGGGCCGACGCCGTCTACCGCGGTGTGCGGGAGCCGCTGGTGGCCGAGGACGTCGCCGACTGCATCGCCTGGGCGCTCACCCGCCCGCACCACGTGAACGTCGACCTGCTGGTGGTCCGGCCCCGCGCCCAGGCCGCCCAGCACAAGGTGCACCGGGAGGAAATCTGACCGAACTCCCCGTTGATCATCGTCATCTGGCTGCGACCACCGGCGTGGCGGGCAGCCATTCGCCGATGATCAACAGCGATCAGGGGCGGACGGCGGTGGGCTCGCGCTCCAGGGTGACGCCGAACCGCTCCTCGACCGCGGCCACGACCCTCCCGGCGAAGGCGAGCAGCTCCGCGGCCGTGGCGCCGTCCTCGGTGGTGAGCGCCAGGCTGTGCCGCGACGAGGTGCCCACCCGCCCGTCGCGGGTGCCGCGGCCGAAGCCGGCGTGCTGCACCAGCCAGGCGGCGCTGAGCTTGAGCTGCCCGTCCCCGGCCGGCCAGCTCGGGCAGCCCTCGACCGCCCGCTCGGCGGGCACGATCGGGTTGGTGAAGAACGACCCGGCGCTGCGGGAGTCGGGGTCGGCCGGGTCCCAGACCATGCCCTTGCCCCGGCGCAGCGCCAGGACGGCGTCGCGGACGGCGGCCAGCGGCGCGGTCTCCCCCACCTGGATGCCGAGGGTGCGGGCCAGCTCCGCGTAGCCGACCGGCCGGGAGACCTCACCGGGATGCAGCGCGAAGTCCACCTCGAGGACGACGAACCGGCCGGCCTCCCGCTTGAGCCGGCTGTCGCGGTAGGCGAACCCGCACTCGGCCGGCGCGAGGGTGCGCTCGACCTTCTCGGCGCGGTCGTACACCCGGACGGCGGTGATGGTCTGCGCGACCTCCTGGCCGTACGCGCCCACGTTCTGCACCGGGGTCGCCCCGGTGGAGCCCGGGATGCCCGAGAGCGCCTCCATGCCGGCCAGCCGCTGCTCGACCGTCTGCGCGACCAGGGCGTCCCAGTCCTCCCCCGCCTGCACGGTCAGGACGTCGCCGGTGCGCACGACGCCCCGCGACCGGACGGCGACGACGTCGCCGGGCCACCCCTCGTCGGGCGCGATGAGGTTCGAGCCGCCGCCGAGCAGCAGCAGCGGGCGGCCGGACTCGTCGGCGTCGCGGACCGCCGCCACCAGCTCGGCGGCGTTCTCGGCCTCCACCAGCCGGTCGGCGGGGCCGCCCACGGCCAGGGTCGTGAGCGTCGCGAGGGGGACGTCGGATCGCACCTGCACGGCTCGACGGTAGCCGGGGCTAGGCTCCTGGCCGGTGACCGAGCCGGGGAACGAGCACAAGCGCCGGGCCTCGCTGTCCCCGCGGGCGCAGCGCCGGGCGCCGCGGCTGGCCGCGGGGCGGGCACGTGCGCTGGGCCTGCCGACGCGCGGCACCACGAACGCCAACCGGCTGCGCCGGGTCGACCGCTGGCTGGTGGCCACGCAGGTGCCGCGGCTGCGCGACGCCGCGCACCCGCTCGTCGTCGACCTGGGTTACGGCTCCTCCGCCGTCACCACGCTGGAGCTGGTCGAGCGCCTGGGCCCGGAGGTGGACGGCCTGGAGGTCGTGGGCCTGGAGATCGACCCGGACCGGGTGGCGGCGGTGGCCGCCGACCGCGACCCGCCGCGGGTGGACTTCCGGGTCGGTGGGTTCGAGCTCGCCGGCCTGCGCCCTGTGCTGGTCCGCGCCTTCAACGTGCTGCGCCAGTACGACGAGGAGTCCGCCGCCCGGGCCTGGGACACGATGCGCGGCGCGCTGGCGCCCGGCGGGCTGCTCGTGGAGGGCACCTGCGACGAGTGGGGACGCCGCTCGGCCTGGGTGGCGCTGGACGCCGACGGCCCGCTCACCCTCACCCTCGCCGCGCGCGTCTCCGACATCGCGACCCCCTCCGACCTCGCCGAGCGGCTGCCCAAGGCGCTCATCCACCACAACGTGCCGGGCCAGCCCGTGCACGGGTTCCTGCGCGCCTTCGACGCCGCCTGGGCCGCCGCGGCCGGGATGGGCACCTTCGGCCCGCGGCAGCGCTGGACGGCCGCGGTGGAGGGCCTGAGCGCTCAGGGCTGGCCGCTGGTCGGCTCCAGCCGGCGCTGGCGGCACGGCGAGGTGACCGTGCGGTGGTCGGCGGTCGCGCCCGTCTGACCGCGCCTCAGCCCTCGGGAGGGACCGGCGCCACCGGGCACTCGACGACGACGGCGACGAACCCGCCGTCCGATCCGCTCTCGTGCAGCTCACCGGGCTCCCACAGGACGGCGTCGCCGGCGGCCAGCGGCACCCGGACGCCGTCGGCGCCGGCCGCCCACCCGTCCCCGGAGACGACCGCGAGCAGCTGCCAGAGGCGGGTCTCGTGCCGGCCCAGGACCGCGCCGGCCGCGTAGGTCGCCACGTGGACGGCGAAGCCGGCCACCGGCTCGAGCACCCGGGCCGGCGGGACCATGGAGACGCCACGGCTGCCGAAGGCGGTGATCTCCCGCGGGGAGAGGTGGACCCGGCGCACGCCCGGGACGGTAGCCACTCCGGGCACCCCGAGTCCGCCGGTGGGACCATGGCCCGGATGACAGCGGGGACGGCCGAGCGCCGGGTGGGGACGGCGCGCCGGTGAGGACGCCGCCGGGGCCGGTCCCCGTCGACGGCGGCACCGCCGAGCTCCTGGCCGACGCCGACCGCGACGGATCGTGGGTGCTGATGCTCGACGACACCCCGCAGTCGCACGTGGACCTCGCCGACCCGGCCCACCTGGAGTTCGAGTACGTGCGCCGGATCGGGCACGTGCTGGACACCGCCGCCGAGCCGGGTGCGCCCCTCGACGTGGTGCACCTCGGTGGCGGGGCGCTGACGCTCCCCCGCTACGTGGCCACCACCCGCCCCGGGTCCCGCCAGCGGGTCGCCGAGATCGACCAGCCGCTCACCGACCTGGTGCGCGCGTACCTGCCCCTGCCCCGCACGGCCCGGGTACGGGTGCGGGCCGCCGACGCGCGGGAGGCGCTGACCGCGCTGCACCCGGGCAGCGCCGACGTCGTCGTCACCGACGTCTTCGCCGGCGCACGCACGCCCGCCCACCTGACGACCGTCGAGTTCGCGGCGGAGGTCGCGCGGGCCCTCCGGCCCGGCGGCGTCTACGCCGCGAACGTCGCGGACGGGCCGCCGCTGCGCTTCGCGCGGGGCCAGGTCGCCACGCTCCGCACCGCCTTCCGCCACGTCTGCCTGCTCGCCGAGCCGGGCACGCTGCGGGGCCGGCGCTTCGGCAACCTGGTCGCCGTCGCCTCCGACGCGCCGCTGCCGCTCGCGGAGCTCAGCCGTGCGTGCGCGCGGGACCCGATGCCCTCGCGGGTGGTGGACGGCGCCGAGCTCGACCGCTTCACCGGCAACGCGCGACCGGTCGCCGACGCCGACGCCGAGCCGTCGCCCGAACCGCCGGAGGGCGTCTTCGGCCGCTGAACGCGGCACGGGCACCCCGCCGGTGGACCTAGGCTGCGTCCATGACGACGCCTGCCCCCTACCGGCTGCGCCGGGACACCCGCCACAAGATGGTCGCCGGCGTCTGCGCCGGGATCGCACGGCGCTACGGGCTCTCGCGCAACGGCCTGCGCGTGGCGTTCGTGGTCTCCTGCGTGCTCCCTGGCCCGCAGTTCGTCGCCTACCTGCTGCTCTGGGTCCTCATGCCGGCCGACGACCGGCCCTGAACCCTGCCGGAGCAGCGCCCGCCTGCTACCAGGTGTTGTCGCGGCGCATCCCGCCGACCGCGGGGCGCACGTCGACGAGGTAGACGATCGCCGCGATGACGGCGGGCAGGCCCAGCAGCGACAGCGGCGTCTGCGTCCAGAGGATGACGAGCAGGGCCAGGCCGGTGATCGCGGCCCACCCTGGCTTGGTCAGCTTGCCGGCGGCGACGTACCCGGCGGCCGGCCGGATGAGGGCGTCCACGAACGCCCAGGCGGTCAGCGCCAGGGAGGCCCAGTAGAGGAGCAGCAGCAGCCACCCGTCGAACACGCCCATGACCCGAGCCTACCCGCGCCGACCGCTCCGCCGGGCCGGTCGGCCGGCGGCTCGCCCGGAAGCAGGGGCGGGACGCGACAGGGCCCCGGAGCGCTGGTCGCAGCTCCGGGGCCCTGGTCGGGGGTGCCGTGGCGTCAGTTCTTCTTGGCGGGCACGGCGGTCGGGTCGGCCGGCTTGGCCGTGCGAGCCCGGGACACGCGGGCCGAGGTGGCCTTGGCCGGCGACTTGCGGGCGGCGGAGGTGTTCTTCTTGGCGGCCGGCCGCTCGGGGGCGGCGACGGCCTCCTCGGCGGTGGCCTTGGTGGCCTCGGCGGCGTCCTCGACCTTGTCCTCGGCCTTGGCGGCGACCTTGGTGGCCTTGGCGGCCGTCTTCTGCGCCACCGAGGTCACCTCGTTGGAGGCCTCGACGACGGCCTCGGCGCTCTCCTCGATGACGTCCTCGAGGCGCTCCTCGACGGCGTCGACGGTCTCCTCGGCGCGACGGACGACCCGGCGGACGCCGGGCTGGCGGCGCAGGTCCTCGACGACGACGGCGCCGCGCTCGGCGAGCGCCTCGACGGTGGTGAGCGCCTGGGTGCGGGCGGTCCCGACCAGGCCGGCGACGGTGCTGCGCAGGGTCTCCGGGCGCACGGCCACGGCGAGCTGCTGCGCCGTGGTGCGGGCGTTGCCGGCGGCCTCGGCGGCCCGGGTGCGGGCCTCCTTGACGGCGAGGTCGGCCTGGACCTGGGCCTCGCCCGGCAGCGCCTCGGCGGTGCTGCGGAACTGCGCGACGACGGTGCGGGCGCGCTCGACGGCGAGGTCACCGGCGCCGACGAAGGCGAGCAGCGGGGTGCGGGCCTGCTCGGCGAGGGTGCGGCCCTGGGCCACGGCGAACTCGCCGTACTGCTTCACGGTCTGGGTGGGGGTCATGCCGGACTCCTTGGGAGTGGGAGGTGGGGGAGGTTCAGCCGGCGGCCGGGGAGGAAGCCCGGTGCTCGCGGACATAGGTCTCGTAGAGCTCGAGCAGGACGGCCTTGTGCCGCTCGGACAGCGCGTCGTCGGCACGGATCGCCGCCACGGTGTCCGGGTTCCCGGAACGCCGGTCGAGGATCCCCGCCTGCTCGTAGAGCGTCTCGGCCGAGATCTTCAGGCCCCGGGCGATCGACGCCAGGATCTCCGCCGACGGCTTGCGGAGGCCCCGCTCCACCTGGGACAGGTAGGGGTTGCTGACCCCGGCGGTGCGGGCGAGCTCGCGCAGCGAGACGCGCGCGGCGCTGCGCTGCTCGCGGATGAAGTCGCCCACCGACGAGCCGACCGCCGAGACGTGGGAGGCGTCGGCGACCGAGTCGGCGACGCTGCCGGCGACCCGGTCCACCGTGGAGCGGACCGTGGTCACCTGCTCGCGGACGAACTCACCGGGGGTCTGCACGCCTACGACGGTAGCCCCGGGTGCTAGCTCTTGCAAGCGGAGCGGCTAGCACCCGGGCGTGAGGACGGCCACACCGCGGTTGCGCTGGTCAGGCGCCGAGCGCCGCCGACTCCCGGGCCTCGCCGACGACACCCTCGCCGCCGGACACGGGCGTCCGCGCCCACGGAGCAAGCACCTCGCCCGGGACGCCGAGCCGGCGCAGGCCCGCCGCGAGCGCCGGAGTCCGGCCGCGGTCGCCGCCGTCGTCGAGCTTGAGCGCCACGGCGCCCGCGCCCGGCAGCGCCGCCACGTGCACGCCGTCGGCGCCGCCCTTCACCAGCAGGCCGGGGACGGCGCGCATGAGGTCGGTGTCCTCGCGGCCGGTGCCGGCGACGAACCAGGGGTGCGCACGCACGGCGTCGGCGACCGACCGGGACGGCGTGCCCTCGGGGGCCTGCACGAGCGAGAGCACGCCGCGGGCCAGGCCGGTGAGCGAGAGGGCGTGCTGGGGCGCTCCGCACCCGTCGACGACGACGGCCGCGACGGGCTCGCCGGCCGCCTCGCCCAGCCGTGCCTCGATCGCCTGCTGGAGCGGGTGCTCCCGCGCCAGGTAGCCCGCCGTGGGCCAGCCGGCCGCGACGCACGCGGAGAGCATCGCCGCGTGCTTGCCCGAGCAGTTCATGGCGAGCCGCTCCGGAGAGCGCCCGGCGACCAACCAGGCCGCCCTCGTCGGCTCGTGCTGCGGCAGGGCCGGCGGGCAGCCCAGGTCGTCGGGCCCGAGCCCCACGGCGGCGAGCATCGCCGCGACGACGTCGCGGTGCCCGTCCTCGCCGGTGTGCGAGCCCGCGCCGATCGCCAGCTCCTCGCCCGACCGCGGGGACCAGCCGGCCGCCAGCAGCGCGGTCGCCTGCACCGGCTTGTTCGACGAGCGGGGCAGCACCGGCCGCGCGACGTCACCCGCGCGGGAGAGCACCTCGCCGTCGGCACCGAGCACCACCAGCGACCCGCGGTGCACCGACTCCAGGAAGCCCGACCGCCAGACCTCGACCAGGACCGGGTTGTCCGGCCAGGGCGACTCCGTCACCACGCGACCGGCCCCGTCCAGAGGCTCGCCGCAAGCTTGCGAGCGGTGAGGAGGACGGGGTCCTTCTGCTTCATCGGCCTTCGTCGGCGAGCAGGGCGGCGACGTCGGCCTCGCCGTCGCGGTACCGGCGGCCGAGCTCTGCCGCCAGGCCGTCCATGACCTGCTGCACGCCGCGGCGGCGCTCCGACAGCCCCTTCTCGGCGTCGGTGAGCGCGCGGGCGGCCGCCTCCAGCTTGGCGTCGGAGAGCTCCGTGATCGCCGACAGGTCGGCCCCCGGCGTCAGCGAGTTCACCCAGGACTCGTACTCCTGCGGGTCCGCCGGCTGCACCGTCTGGTGCCGGCCCAGGCCGTGCGCGGGGCCACGCCCCTTCTCCGAGAGGATCTCCGGCAGCAGGTCGACCAGCGACCGCCCGTCGTGCTCGGCCCGCCGCTGCAGCTCGCGCTTGACGATGTCCAGGCGGCCCTGCAGCAGCCGGCGGGTGTAGGAGAGGTTGACCTCCTGCTGCTCGGCCTCGCGGCGCAGCCGCCGCACCTCGCCCATGGGCCGGCTCACGGCGCCCTCCAGGAACGCCGGGTCCAGCAGCGCGTCGACGGCGGCACCCCCGGCGGGGGACGGCTTCGGACTCACGGGGGTGGCCTCCAGGTGCGGGACGCCCGGCACGCGGACGTCGGCGGTGGTCAGCGGCGGACGCTGGCCGGAGCGTAGGTCAGCGACCCCGGCCTGCCCACCTCGAGGCGGGGCCGCGGCACGCTCAGCCGATCGTCCCAGACCGGACGGCCCGCACCCGGTTCCGCGCGGCCACCTGGGTGTCGTCGAGCGCCGGCGGGGCGTCGTCGGGGTCGATCGCGGCCGTCGAGCCCGCCACGGCCAGGGTGGCGTCGTGGGCCACCGACTGCTTGACCAGGGCCAGCGCGATGACGCCCAGCTCGTGGTGCCGGACGACGCTGCCCACCCGGCCGACCGTCCGGGCGCCCGCCAGCACCGGCTCGCCGGGCGCCGGGAGGTCCTCGCTGACGCCGTCGAGGTGCAGGAGCACGAGCCGGCGCGGCGGGCGGCCGAGGTTGTGCACGCGGGCGACCGTCTCCTGGCCGCGGTAGCAGCCCTTGTCCAGGTGGACGGCGGTGCGCAACCACTCCAGCTCGTTGGGGATGGTGCGGTGGTCGTTGTCGACGCCGAACCGGGGGCGCCGGGCCTCCACGCGCAGCGCCTCGAAGGCGGAGGCGCCCGCGAGGGGGACGCCGAGGCGGTCGGCCAGCGCGTCGACCTCGGCGCGCGGCACCAGCAGGTCGTAGGCCCCGGCCGACCCGTCGCCGAGTGCCGGCATGCCGCGCACCCAGCCGTCGCCGGCGGGCTCCACGACGTACGGCGCGGCGGGCACGGGCAGGCCAGCCGCCGAAAGGGCCCCGGCGGAGCCGGGGCCGACCAGCGTCAGCAGCGCCCGGTCGTCGGTGACCAGCCGCGGCTCCACGCGGAGCATGAAGCGCATCCGCTCGAGGAAGGCCAGCAGCGCGGGGCCGGCCCCCGGCTCGACGTCGGCCCACGTGGTGCCGCCCAGCTCGGTGACGACCAGGTGGTGCTCGACGTGGCCGTGCGGGCTCAGCACCAGGGCTTCGCTCCCGACGCCGTCGCCCAGCCGCTCGAAGTGCTGGCTGGTGATGCTGTGCAGCCAGGAGAGGCGGTCGGCGCCGGGCACCGCCAGCACGTCACGGTCGCTGCGGTCGACGAGGCCGACGCCCTCGGCGAGCAGCCGCTGCTCCCGCAGGGGGTCGCCGTAGTGCGCCGCGACGACCCGGGCGGCCTCGGGCCCCGGCTCGACGGACACCGCCCCGGGGCGGGCGAGGAGGGGTGAGGGGGTGGTCATGACGACTCCGTTCCGGCGCGGTCTCGGCAGGCGCGGCACGTGCCCGACAGGGCGACGTGGCCGACGTCCACGGTGAAACCCAGCTCGGCCGCCAGACGTTCCGCCGCCCCGTCCAGCAGGCCCGGCGCCGCGGACGAGATCTCGCCGCACGAGGAGCAGACGACGTGCAGGTGGGGGCGTTCGGCGGCGTGGTAGACCGGCGCCCCGCGGCCGAGGTGGGTGTGCCAGACCAGCCCGAGACGCTCCAGCAGCTCCAGGGTGCGGTAGACCGTCGAGGTGTCGGGCGCGCTGCCGCCCGGCCCGGCCTCCTCGCGCAGCCGGGCCCCGATCGCCTCCGGCGTGGCGTGCGCCAGCGCCGCCACCGCGGCCAGCACCCGGGCGCGCTGCGGGGTCAGCCGCAGCCCCCGCGCGCGCAGCTGCTCCGCCAGCGGCGCGGCGACGTCGTCGGTCCCCATGGCGAGAGCCTATGCCGGTCGTACGGCAGGCTTGCCCCCGTGAGCGATCGACGCAGGGTGGCGGTCTGGCGGGACGGCGCGGCGGAGCGGGTCCCCGCCGACCAGCCGGTCGTGACCGCCTTCGACCTGGGCCTGGGCCGCGGGGACGGCGTCTTCGAGTCGGTGGCCGTCGTCGGCGGGCGCACCCCGCACCTGGAGGCCCACCTGGCGCGGTTCACCCGCTCCGCCGCCCTGCTGGGGCTCACCCAGCCCGGCGACGCCGCCTGGCGGGCGCTGGTGACGGCCGTGGTGGCGGGCTGGCCGGCCGACGAGGAGGGCGTCTGCCGCCTCCTGCTCACGCGCGGGCTCGGCGACGGCGCCCCTCCCACGGCGCTGGCCCTCCTCGCCCCGGTGCCCCCGGAGACGGTGCGGCAGCGGGTGGAGGGCATCGCGGTGGTGACGCTCGGGCTCGGGCTGCCCGCCGACTTCCGCGCCGGTGCGCCCTGGCTGCTCGGCGGCGCGAAGACGCTCTCCTACGCGGTCAACATGGCCGCCCAGCGGCACGCCCACGACCTCGGCGCCGACGACGTCGTGCTCACCAGCCTGGAGGGGCGGGTGCTGGAGGGGCCGACCTCGACCGTCGTCTGGGCCGCCTCCGGCACCCTGCACACCCCGCCGGTGGAGAGCGGCATCCTCGCCGGCACCACCCAGGCGCGGCTGTTCGCCGCCGCCCGCGCGGCCGGCCGGCCCACCGCCACCACCCCCGGCACGGTCGAGGACCTCCACGCCGCCGACGCCGTGTGGCTGCTCTCCGGCGTGCGGGGCGCGGCCCCGGTGCACACCATCGACGGCGTCCGGCGCGGGGACGCCGGCCTCTCCTCGATGATCAGGGGACTGCTCGCCGGGTAGCGTGAGATCCTGGTGCGCCGGGAAGTCTGGTCGGCAGCGCGTCCGTCGAGGGCGCGTCCCGACCCGAACCTGCCCTCCGGAGCCGCCCCGTGACGACACCCGCCCCCACCCGCCTCTTCGGACGCGGCTCCTGGACCGAGGCGCAGCGCGTCGCCTCGGTGCTCCGCAAGGAGACCGTCGGCGGGGCCCTGCTGCTGGTGGGCGCGGCGATCGCGCTGACCTGGGCGAACTCCCCGTGGGCGGAGAGCTACGAGGCCCTCCGTGACACCCGGGTGGGGCCGGAGTCGCTGCACCTGGACCTCACGCTGGGCACCTGGGCCGCCGACGGCCTGCTGGCGATCTTCTTCTTCGTCGCCGGGCTGGAGCTCAAGCGGGAGTTCGTCGCCGGCGACCTGCGCGAGCCCCGCCGGGCGGCGCTCCCCATCGCGGCCGCGGTCGGTGGCATGGTGGTCCCCGCGCTGTTCTTCGTGCTGCTCAACCTGAACGGACCCGAGGGGGCGCTCGCGGGCTGGGCCATCCCCTCGGCCACCGACATCGCCTTCGCGCTCGCCGTCCTGGCGGTCATCAGCACCCACCTGCCCAGCTCGCTGCGCACCTTCCTGCTGACGCTGGCCGTCGTCGACGACCTGCTGGCGATCACGATCATCGCGATTTTCTACACCGCCTCGCTGGCCACCACGCCGCTGCTGCTGTCGCTGATCCCGCTGGCGCTGTTCGGCTTCCTGGTGCAGAAGCGGATCCGGTCCTGGTGGCTGCTGCTGCCCCTCGCCGCCGTCACCTGGGTGCTGGTGCACGAGTCCGGGGTGCACGCCACCGTCGCGGGCGTCCTCCTGGCCTTCACCGTCCCGGTCGTGCGCAGCGACGCCGCCGGCGGGCCGGAGGCCGGACCGGGCATGGCCGAGCACTTCGAGCACCGGATCCGCCCGCTGTCGGCGGGCGTCGCCGTGCCGGTCTTCGCCTTCTTCTCCGCCGGTGTCGCCATCGGCGGGCTCTCCGGCCTGGGTGAGTCGCTCGGCGACAGCATCGCCATCGGGATCATGCTCGGGCTCGTCGCCGGCAAGGCGATCGGCATCACCGGCGCCACCTGGCTGGTCTCCCGCTTCACCCGGGCGCAGCTGGACGAGAACCTCGGCTGGCCCGACGTCGTGGGCCTCGCCCTGCTGGGCGGGATGGGCTTCACCGTCTCGCTGCTGATCACCGAGCTGGCGTACGGGGCCGAGAGCGAGGCCTACGACCACGCCAAGGTCGGCATCCTCTTCGGCACGCTGCTGGCGGCGCTGCTCGCCGCGGTGATCCTCCGGGTGCGCAACCGCCGCTACAAGGCGATGTACCTGCACGAGATGAGCGACGTCGACCGCGACGGCATCCCCGACGCCTGGGACACGGTGGACGACCGGCCCCGGCACGTCGGGGACGGCCGGGCCGTCCCGCCGCCCGGGCCCGGCGCCTCCGCCGCCACCGACGAGCTCGGAGCCGACGCCGCGCGCCCGGCCTACGAGACGGTCGACGACGAGGCCGAGCACGACCCCGACTGGGAGGGCAGCCCCCCTCCCGGGCGCACCGCCACGGACGCCGCCGAGGACGGCGGGGACCACGACGGCCCGCGGCCCCGGTACGAGACGGTCGACGACGCGGCCGAGCACGACCCCGACTGGCAGGGCAGCCGCCCGCCCGGGCGCACGCTCGGGCCCGGCGACTGACCCCGCCGGCCCGGACACGCCGGTCCGGGTCCGCCCACCAGCGTGTTCGCCCACAGCAGACGAAATCGGTTGCCGCCCCCGCGCGCGCGGTCGTACCGTCGTGGCACACGAGAGAGGAGGTGGTCCGTAACTTTGCTGAGCTACAGGACTCGTGAGGTGGCTGTCCGCTAGCCGCCGTCCAGATGGGCCGCCCGTTCGGACCGGAATCCGAACGACGGCACGATCGCCCGTCCGTCGCACGGCGGCGAGCGAGAACCGGACAGTCACCCGACCCCCGGGCCGCCGACATTTGTCCAGTCGGCCCGCGTGCAGCTCCTCCGGGAGCGCCGCGGAGCAGCCCGGGGGTTGTCCGTTCCCAGGAGGCGCTCGTGCAGCTCGGCGGTCTGCCCGTCGAGACCGACGTCTCCACCGGCACCTGGGTCGCCGAGGCCGTCGCCCGCGCCCGCTGGGGCACCGTGGCCGCGCTCGTGCCGCCGCTCTTCCCGGCCTACGCCCGCGTGCTGCACCCCGCCTACCGGTACGAGGGGGACGACGACGTCGAGGTGCCCTGGGCCGACGTCGCCGCGCTCAACGGCACCGTCGCCCACCCGCTGATGCAGTGGCCCTCGGTGACCGGCGGCTGGGAGTACCTGACCGAGGACAGCCAGCCCCCCGACTGGGACGGCGCGCCCGCCGAGGGGCACCTGCCCACCGGCGTCGCCGCGCGCATGGCGGCCGTGCTCGCCTGCCACACCGGCAGCCCCGACGACTGCCTGCTGGGCCGGTGGGCCGGCTTCGGGTTCGACGCCGCCGAGCTGCGCGGGGCACCCACCCTGCCGCTGCCCCGGCAGCGCGACGCGGTGCTGGTGCGGGGCGGGGCCGCCGACGCGGCGCGCAACCTGGCGCCCGAGCCCTCCGAGCAGAGCGCCAACCTGTGGTGGCCGGCCGACCGCTCCTGGGTGGTCGCCACCGACATCGACCTGATGAGCACCTACGTCGGGGGCAGCCTCGCCTGCGTCGCCGAGCTCCTGGCCGCACCCGCGCTGGAGGCCCTGCCGAGCGCGGCGGAGGACCGGGTCGGTCACGCCGACGACCCGGTCAACCCCCTGCCGCGGCGCGACTAGAGCAGCGCCAGCTCGCCCTCGAGGTCGTCCAGCCCCAGCGACCCCTGCGAGAGGGCGGCCATGTGCCAGGCCTTGAGGTCGAAGCCGGCACCCCGGGCGCGCTGCGCCGCGGCCCGACCGTCCCGCCAGGCCCGCTCGCCGAGCTTGTAGCTGATCGCCTGCCCCGGCAGGCCGAGGTAGCGCACCAGCTCGCTGTCCAGGAAGGCGACGTCCGCACCGGAGTGCTCGCCCAGGAACGCGCGGGCGAGCTCGGGGGTCCACGGCCGGCCGCGGTGCTCGGCCAGCACGCCATCGGCGTCGTCGGGGACGGGCAGGCCCAGGTGCATGCCGATGTCGATGACCACGCGCACCGAGCGCAGCTGCTGGGCGTCGAGGAACCCGAGCCGCTCGCCGGGGTCGCCGAAGTACCCGAGCTCGTCCATCAGCCGCTCGGCGTAGAGCGCCCACCCCTCGACGTTCGCACCCACCGAGCCCAACGACGTCTGGTAGGTCGACAGCTGCCCGGACACGTGCACCCACTGCGCGAGCTGCAGATGGTGGCCGGGGACGCCCTCGTGGTACCAGATCGACACGAGGTCCCAGAGCGGGAACCGGGTGCGGCCCAGCGTGGGCAGCCAGGTCCGGCCCGGCCGGGAGAAGTCCTGGGCGGGACGGGTGTAGTACGGCGCGGCGGCGCTCCCCGGCGGGGCGATCATCGCCTCCACCCGCTTCACCGGCTCGGCGAGGTCGAAGTGCGTGCCGTCCAGCGCCGCGATCGCCTCGTCCATCATCTGCTGCAGCCGCTCGCGGATCGCCGCCACGCCCTCGACCGCGGGGCCCTCGAGCGACAGCCGGCGCATCGCCTCCAGCGGCGTCGCGCCCTCGTGCACCCGGTCGGCCTCGACGCGCTGCTCGGCCAGGATCCGGCGGTGCTCGGCCCAGCCCCAGGCGTAGGCCTCCTCCAGCCCGCGGCCGGCGCCGAGGTCCGATCCGGTCCAGCGGCGCGCGGCCACGGCGTAGCGGTCCCGCCCGACGGCGTCCGGTGTCCCCTCGGTGCGAGGGGCGTACTCGTCCCGCAGGAAGTCGCGGACCTCGACGACCGCCTCGTCCGCGGCGCGCGCGGCCGACGCCAGCTCGTTCCGCAGCGCCTCGGGGCCGGTGGCGACGAACGAGGCGAAGAACGGGCCGCTGGACCACTCGTCGAGCTGGGCGAGCACGGTGCGCACCTGCCGCGGGGCGACGAGCAGCCCCCGGCGCGCCCCCTCGGCCAGCGTCTCCCGGTAGCCCCGGTATGCCTCCGGCACGCGGGCCAGCCGGCGGGCGAGGACGGACCAGTCCTCCTCCGTCGCCGCCGGCATGAGCATGAACACCTGGCGGATCGAGTGCAGCGGGCTGAACAGGTTGTTGAGCGACCGGAACCCCTCGCCGGCCTCGTGGACGGCGAGCTCGGCGCCGAGCCGCTCCCGCAGGAGGCGGGCGCAGCGGCGCTCCACCGGGTCGTCGTCGAGCGCGGGGGCGGCCGCCTGCACCCGGTCGAGCTCGGTCAGGGTGGCGCGGGCGAGGGCCGCCTCGGCCTCGAGCCCGGCCGGGCTCACGTCGGGGAGCCGGTCGTCCCCGGGGCGGGCACCCAGGGAGGTCGCGACGATCGGGTCCAGGTCGCAGACGGCGTCGACGTAGCGGTCGGCGACCTCGCGCGGGGTGGCGGGCGGGGTGGTCACCGGATGCGCTCCAGTCGGGCCGACATCACCGGGCGCGGCGGCTGCTCCCCCACGGCGCGGTCGATGGCGTACATGAGGGCGCCCTCGACGATGCCGTAGAGCCGCACCGCGCGGGTGACCTCCGGGGCGTCCGGCGTCCGGGCCAGCACGTCGCTGGTCAGCTCCCAGCTCGTGGTCGTGCGCGCGGTGCCGACGTAGATCTCCACGAGCCCGTCAGGGCTGGCCACGAGCAGCTCGACCTCGTCGCCGCCGCGGGGCCGCCAGAAGCCGGTCTCCCGGACGTCCGGGCCCACGATCCTCCCGTCGTCGGTGAGCCGCCAGGTGCGGGACTCGTAGGCGAGGAAGCCCCGGCCGTCGTGGGCGAAGCGGACCCACTGGCCGAACCGGTGGTCGCCGCCGGTCCCGGCCGCCTGGCCCTCGCCGTGCCACTCCCCGAGGAGGGGGAGCACGGAGAGGATTGCCTCCGACACCTCCGGCCCGCTGCGGACGTCGGCGGTGTCGGGCACCGGCAGCTCGGTGGGGGCGGTCACCGCCGGCCCGCCTTCGGGCCGCGGGAGAGCCGGACGGCGCCGTAGCCGAGCGCCGCGGCGGACGACGCCGTCAAGGTGACCAGGAGCCAGGCAGAGACCATGGCGACCACCGTAGTGACGACGCCGCGGCCCGGCCTCAGACGGCCGCCGGGGCGCGGCCGGCGGTCGCCGCGACCACCTCCGCCCAGGGGAGCGGGTCCGGCGCTGGACACCGAGCGCTGGTCCGGCCGCGCGATGGCGGAACCGACCCCCGGCCCCGGGCTCTGACGGAACCCCCCGAAATCGGGGGTTCCGCGCCTCCAGGGGCCGGGCGGAGGCTGCCCCCCTCAGGGCGACGCGCGGCGGATAACGACGTCCGCCCACCGGGGGCCGCCGTCCGGAACCGGGGAGCACCCATGCACATCGGTAGAGCACGACTCCTGGCGGTGGCGTCCGCCACCGCCCTGGTCGCTGTCGGCGTAGCCGGACCGGCGGCCGCGGACGGCGGGAAGAAGCCCGGCCACCCGCACGCCGGCTTCAGCATCCAGGCCGCGGTGGACGCCGCGAAACCGGGTGACACGATCCGCATCCCACCCGGCACGTACCACGAGTCCGTCACGATCCAGAAGGACGGCATCACGCTGATCGGCCACCGCGTGGTCATCGCGCCCGCCGGGGCGGCACCGACCGCCTGCGACACCCTGGAGGGCCCCGAGACCGACCGCGTGTCCGGCATCTGCATCCTCGGCGAGATCGACCTCGAGACCTTCGAGGCCGGCGACCGGGTGAGCGGGGTCAGCGTCCGCGGCGTCACCGTCACCGGCGCGGCCGGCGACGGGCTGATCGCCGTCGCCACCGAAGACCTGAAGGTGAGCGACAGCAAGTTCACCGACAACGGCGGGTACGGCGCCGCCAGCTTCGCCACCGAGGGCACCACCTTCCACGGCAACAAGGCCACCGGGAACGCCGAGGCAGGCTTCTACATCGGCGACAGCCCGGACGCCGACGCCCACGTCCACGGGAACTACTCGGCGGACAACATGATGGGCTTCTTCTTCCGGAACGCCAGCGTCGGCAAGATGCAGGGCAACGTCGGCGTCGGCAACTGCGTCGGCACCCTGCTGCTCGCCGGTGCCCCCGGGCCGGTCACCGACTGGGAGCTGCGGAAGAACGAGATGTCCGCGAACAACAAGCTGTGCCCGGGCGAGGGCGGCGAACAGGGTGCGCCCACCCTCAGCGGCGCCGGGATCGCGCTCGTCGGTGCCCAGGACTTCCGGGTCAGGCAGAACCAGGTCTACGACAACGTCCCGGCGGCGGCGGACAGCGCGCTCCAGGGCGGCATCGTCGTCCTCTCCAGCGGCTCCGTGCCGGGGCTCGCGCCGTTCGACGTCAGCGGTGAGGTCGAGCGCAACAAGGCCAAGGGCAACCAGCCGGCCGACATCAACTGGGACGAGACCGGGGACGTCGACTTCGACAAGAACCGGTGCGTGACCTCGATCCCCGAGGGGCTCTGCGGCTGAGCCCTCGCACCTCAGGCGCCCGCTCCGGCTCCCCGCCGGGGCGGGCGCCGTCGTGCGCGCACCCCGGTGGCCGGGGGTGAGGCCGACGCGACAGGCCGGGTCGCTGGTGGCCCGGGAGGGTCGTACGGCAGGCTGGACCGGCCCTGCGCACGCGGGGCACCAGCGGGGAGGAGCGGACATCCAGATGGGCCAGGCCGGCCGCAGCGCGGCGCCGATACCGGGCGAGGAGGCGTTGCCCGGGGCGCCCTCGTGGTTCTCGGTGCTGCAGGACTCCTCGCTGCTGCTCGCCGCGGTCTGCGACACCGGCGGTAGGTTGCTCACCGCCAACCGGCTGGCCCTGGAGGACTGCGGCTTCGACCGCCGCGAGCAGCTCGGCCGGCCACTGTGGGACGTCGGCTGGTGGGCCGGTGACGAGGACGCCCGCGCCCGGATGACCGCCTGGTGCCTGCAGGTGGCCGCCGGCGGCGAGCCGGTGCGCGCGGCCACGGACTTCTTCCTCGCCGACGGCCGGCGGCGGGTCGCCGACCTGACCCTGCAGCTGGTCAGCGAGGGCACGCAGGAGGAGTACCTGCTCGTCACCGGGCTGGACGTCACCGAGCGGCTGGAGAACGAGCGGCTCACCGCCGAGGCGCGGGCGGCCGGCGCCGAGGCCACCACGCTGCGCCAGGTCGCCACCGCCCGGGCGCAGGACCTGGAGGTCCTGCGGGAGACCGAGGCCAAGCTGACCCGCGCCCTGGCCATCACCGAGCGCGTGCTGGCCAACGTCGCCGACGGCATCTACGGCCTCGACGCCGACGGCCGGGTCGAGTTCCTCAACCCCGCCGCGGCCCGCCTCACCGGCTACCGCCCCGGCGAGCAGCTCGGCCGCGACCAGCACGCCATGATCCACAGCCGGCGCCCCGACGGGAGCCCCTACCCCCGCGAGGAGTGCCCGGTCTGGCAGGCGCTGCGCACCGGCCGCACCGTCGTCGCCGACCACGAGACGCTGTGGCGCAGCGACGGCACGCCGATCCCGGTGGAGATGGTGGTCGTGCCCACCGTGGAGGGCGGGGAGCTCACCGGCGTGGTGGTCTCCTTCCGCGACCTCACCGACCGGCTGGCCGCCCAGCGGCAGGCCGCGGAGCTCGAGGCGCTGGCCGCCCGCGCCGCGGCCGACCGCGCGCTCTCCGACCGGTTGCAGCAGTCCCTGCTCACGCCGCCACCCGAGCCCGACCACCTGCAGATCGCCGTCCGCTACCGGCCCGCGGCGCACGAGGCGCAGGTGGGGGGCGACTGGTACGACGCCTTCCTGCAGCCGGACGGGGCCACGATGCTGGTCATCGGCGACGTCGTCGGCCACGACAGCAGCGCGGCCGCGGCCATGGGACAGCTCCGCGGGCTGCTGCGGGCCCTGGCGTACGCCGCCGAGGGCGGCCCGGCGACCACCCTCACCCGGGTGGAGCACGCCGCCCGCGGGCTGGCGGTCTCCACCCTGGCCACGGCGGTCCTGGCGCGCATCGAGCGGCACCCCGCGGACCCCGTCGCCGGACGGCGGCTGCTGCGGTGGAGCAACGCCGGGCACCTGCCCCCGGTGCTGGTGGCGCCCGACGGCACGAGCACGCTGCTCACCAGCCGCCCCGAGCTGATGCTCGGGATCGACCCCGACGCGCCGCGCAGCGACCAGACCGCCGAACTGCCCGACGGGCACACCCTTTTGCTGGTCACCGACGGGCTGGTGGAACGGCGCGACATCGACCTCGACGAGGGTCTGGAGCGGCTGCGGGAGGCGCTGCGGGACCTGGGCGGCATGCCGCTGGAGCAGCTGCTGGACGTCGTCCTCGGCCGGCTGGTGCCCGACGCAGGCGCCGACGACGTCGCCATCGTGGCGGTGCGCGCCTTCCCCGAGGACCGGCCGCGGCCGGTCGAGGCCGGTCCTCGCCGGCTACCCCCGGGCGTCTCCTGAGACGCCGCAGCGCCCGCCCCGGCGTACCGGGACGGGCGCTGCGGTGTTCTTCCGGCCCCGTTCAGAGGCTCGCCGCGAGCTCGCGAGCGGTCAGGGGGACGGGGTTCCTCAACCGAGGGCGACCGTGGTCTCGTTCAGCCCGACGTCGGCGGAGAGCACGCGCTCCCCCTTGCCGACCGCGGCCAGGGCACGCAGCTTCCACGGCCCCGGCGCGGCGAAGAACCGGAACTCACCCTCCGGGCTGGTGACCACCTCGGCGGTGAACTCGTCGGTGGCGTCCAGCAGCCGGACGTAGGCCCCGGCCACCGGCGCACCGTCGTGCCACACCGAGCCCTGGATGACCGTCTGGGTGCTCAGGTCGATCCCGTCCAGGGTGCCGCCCTGCTTCGGCGCTCCGCACATGTCAGCTCACTTCTCGATCGGGACGCCGACGAGCGAGCCGTACTCCACCCAGCTGCCGTCGTAGTTCTTGACGTCGGTCTTGCCGAGCAGCTCGCGCAGCACGAACCAGGTGTGGCTCGAGCGCTCGCCGATGCGGCAGTAGGCGATGGTCGGCTTGCTCTCGTCGTAGCCCTGCTCGGCGTAGAGCTTGGCGAGCTCCTCGTCGGACTTGAAGGTGCCGTCCTCGTTGGCCGCCTTGCTCCAGGGGATGTTGATCGCCGTGGGCACGTGGCCGGCCCGCTGCGACTGCTCCTGCGGCAGGTGGGCGGGGGCGAGGATCTTGCCGGAGAACTCGTCGGGCGAGCGCACGTCGACGATGTTCTTCGAACCGATGGAGGCCACGACCTCGTCGCGGAACGCGCGGATCGACAGGTCCGGCTCGGACGCCTTGTACTGCGTCTCCGGGCGCTGCACGGCGTCCTTGGAGAGCGGGCGGCCGTCCAGCTCCCACTTCTTGCGGCCGCCGTCCATCAGCTTGACGTCGGAGTGGCCGTAGATCTTGAAGTACCAGTAGGCGTAGGCGGCGAACCAGTTGTTGTTGCCGCCGTAGAGGACGACCGTGTCCTCGTTGGCGATGCCGCGGCTGGACAGCAGCCCCTCGAAGGCGCCCTTGTCGAGGTAGTCGCGGCGCAGCGGGTCCTGGAGGTCCTTCTTCCAGTCCAGCTTGACGGCGCCCTCGATGTGGCCGCCGTCGTAGGCGGTGGTGTCCTCGTCGACCTCGACGAGGACGAGGCCGGGCTGGCCCAGGTGCTCCTGGACCCAGTCGACGGTGACGAGCACGTCGTTGCGGCTCATGGTGGTGGTCCTCCGGATGATCGGTGTGTGCGGTCGGTCGGTCGGGTGGTGCGGGACGACGCGGATCGCTCGCAGCGCTGAATCAGCGGGAGAGGGGGCATCCCGACGGCGCGGAGGGCGCGTCTGGACGGCGCAGTGCCGCCCTCAGAGGGCGGGACACAGGCAGCTGCCGACGCGGCACAGGTCGACTGTGCGGCGCGAGGTCAGCAGGATGCCCACGGCGCGAGGGTAGCCGATCACGACGACCGGCCCGTCGGCCCACCCACGTGTGCCTCCACCAGGGCGAGGAGCTCCTCCGGCTGCGGCGCACCGCTGCGGCGGCCGAGCAGCCGCCCGTCCCGGTCCAGGTAGAAGAGCGTCGGCGTCCGCCGGACCCCCAGCTCCCGGACGGCGTCCAGGTGGCTCTCCGCGTCGACGTGGACGGTGGCCAGCCCGGGCCGGGTCGCGGCCAGCCGCGCCAGCCGGGCACGGGTGGCGCGGCACGGCCCGCAGAAGGCGGTGGAGAACTGGACGACGGTCAGCTCCGCCTCGGCCGGGCGCACACCCAGCCGGTCGAACACCGCTGTCGTCTCCACACGTCCTCCTCGCGTCCCGGAGGGCACAACCCGGCCCGGCCGCAGCGCTATTCCGGGCCGATGACCGCGTCCTCGGCGACCGCGCGCACCGCGACGCCGCCCTCCCGCGGGGTCACGTCCGTGAGCCGCAGCCCGTAGGGGAGCTCGACCGGGTAGCGCAGGTCGAGCAGGTCGGTGGCCCGGTCGACGAGGACGCCGGGCAGGTCGACGCCGACCCCGGACGCCCGATCCACGTCGATCACGAGCTCGTCCCCGTCGAGCGAGACGGTGCCGGCGGCGGTGAGCGGCAGGCTGCGGCCCAGCGCCTCGACCGTGCGGGTGATCCGCAGCCCGTCGCCCTCCCGCTCGAGGACGGTGTCGCCGCCGAGCTCGCGGGCCAGGAGTGCGTAGGAGAGCGTCGCGGTGCCCTCGATGCGCTCGACCGGCACCTCTTCCACGGTGCCCGCCCGCAGCGCGGAGAGGGCCACGTGCACCCCGCGGAGGGTGACATCGGCGCGGGTCCCCTCGGGCTGCCCCAGCTCGTCGGCGGTCAGCGAGATGCGGATCTCCTCGTAGCGCCCGCCGACGGCCTGGGTGAGGAAGGGGAAGCCGCCGACCTCCACCTCCGGCGCGCCGGCCAGCGCCCCCTGGCTCGCCAGCTCGTCGGCCACCTGGCCCTCGGCGATGTTCTCGGCGACGCGGTCGAGGACGATCCCCGCGGCGACCACCAGCACGAGCAGGACGGCGAGGACCTTCACAGGACGGTCAGGAGCGCGAGGGCCACCGGCGCGCAGGCGGCGAAGGGCAGCACGACCTGCACCACGGTGGGCGCCCACGGCGACAACGCCTCGACCTCCCCCTCGGTCGTCGTCTCGACGGCGAGGTAGCTCCCGGCCACCGCCACCAGGGCCACCACCCCGGCGACGACGGCACCGACCGCCGGGGCACGCAGCGCGCCCAGCCCGGCCAGGTCGCGGAGGGCCCACGCCGTCGCCGCGCCCGCCAGGACGGCGAGCACGACGCCGAGCAGCCCGCGGGGGACGCCGGGAGCGAGCTGGGGCCGCGGCAGCACCTGGTCGACGAGATGGCCGACGACGAGCGCGACGCCGGCGACCAGCGCGGCGGTGGCCAGGCCGCCGTCGTCGGCCCGGCCCAGCAGGAGCAGAGCGGCCAGCGCGCCGACGGCGGTCAGCAGGACGGCGGAGCCCGCCAGCGAGTCGACCAGGGCGTCCCGCGGGGTGCGCACCATCTGCTGCAGCACGGCGGCGAGGAAGCCGACGCCGAGCACGGCCAGCAGGCCGCCGAGCACCGGGTCCTCGGGCAGCACCAGCGCGAGGTCCGTGGCCACGGCGGCGGCGGTGCCGACGGCCAGCGACGCCCCGAAGCCCTGCATCCCGGTGGCGAGCACCCAGGAGAGCACCAGCGCCAGCTGGAGCACGAGGACGGCGGCCAGCGTCCCGACGTCGCGGAGCACCACGGGGAGCCCGGCGAGCAGCCCCGCCGCCACGACGGCGAGGCCCGCGGCCGGCACGTGGTGCGGGCGGGCCGGCGTCGTCGACGGGACGGCGGTGGAGCTCACCGACCGATCGTCTCAGAAGCCCGGCGTCCGATCCGCTCGACGAGCCGGTGCCCGGGAGCAGCGGCCGGGACGACCATCCCGGGGCGGCCGCACGCGTCGCGGGGGCGCACCTCGACCGGCCGTGTCCCGGTGGGAACGTGGGTCGGGCCCGCAGGTCCGCTATCCTGCCCTCTCACCTCGACAGCGTTGTCGCAGGTCCGGTCGGCACCCGTCGGCCCCGGACCCCTGAGGAGACGCCATGCGACTCGTGCTCATGACCTCCGCCCGCCAGGCGACCACCGAGGTCCTGCCCGCCCTGGGCCTGCTCGGCCACCAGGTCCGCGTCGTGGCCCCCGAGCTCTCCAGCCTGCTCGACGGTGACTCCGGCGACGTCGTCCTCGTCGACGCCCGGTACGACCTCATCCAGGCGCGCACCCTCTGCGGGCTGCTCTCCTCGACCGGCGTGGCGGCGGCCCTGGTCGCCGTCCTCTCCGAGGGTGGCCTGGTCGCGCTGTCGGCGGACTGGGGCGTCGACGACGTGCTGCTGGACACCGCCGGCCCCGCCGAGGTCGACGCCCGGCTGAAGTGGGCCACCGCCCGGCGCCTGGCCGCCGCGACCCCCGCCGACGGCGGCGACGGCGGGCTCACCCAGGCCGGCGAGCTGGTGATCGACGAGCACAGCTACAGCGCCAAGCTGCGCGGCCGCCCGCTCGACCTCACCTACAAGGAGTTCGAGCTGCTGAAGTACCTGGCCCAGCACCCGGGCCGGGTCTTCTCCCGGGCGCAGCTCCTGCAGGAGATCTGGGGCTACGACTACTTCGGCGGCACCCGCACCGTCGACGTCCACGTGCGCCGGCTGCGGGCCAAGCTCGGCACCGAGCACGAGGCGCTGATCGGCACCGTGCGCAACGTCGGCTACAAGCTCGACCAGCAGGTGGCGGACGCGACCGCCCGCGCGGCCGCCGAGGACCGCGCGGCCACCGCCGACGACCAGGCGGGCGCCGAACTGGTCTGATGGCCGGGTGATGCACGAACCCGACCTCGCCGGCGTCCTGGACCTGATCCGCGCCGCCGGCGCCGCCGACGGCGTGCGCCCGGTGTCCGAGGAGGCCGAGCTGCGCCTCCGGCACGGCTCGCCGGGCGGGCAGGACCTCACCGTCCGCGACGCGGACGGCGCGCTGGCCGGCTACGCCCGGCTCGACGACGGCGCCGCCGAGCTGGTGGTGCACCCGGCGCTCCGCCGCCGCGGCCACGGCACCGCGCTGCTGCGGCGCCTCCTCGACGCCGCCGGCGACCGGCCGCTGAGCATCTGGGCGCACGGGGACCTGCCCGGGTCGGCCGAGCTGCTGACCCCCCACGGGTTCCGACGGGCGCGCGTCCTGCTGCAGCTGCGGCGCGACCTGGCCGGCGTCGACCCCGACCCGCGTCCCGAGCTGCCCGGCGACGTCCGCGTGGTGCCGTTCGTGCCCGGGCGGGACGAGGAGGCGTGGCTGCGGGTCAACGCGCGCGCCTTCGACTGGCACCCGGAGCAGGGGCGGATGACCCGTGCCGACCTCGAGCGCCGCGAGGCCGAGCCGTGGTTCGACCCGGCCGGGTTCCTGATGGCCTGGCGCGGCGAGCCGGGGCCCGGCGGCGAGCTGCTCGGCTTCCACTGGACCAAGGTCCACCCGGCCGGTGCCGCCGGACCCGCCCCGGTCGGGGAGGTCTACGTGCTGGGCGTCGACCCCGCCGCCCAGGGGCTGCGGCTGGGGCGCGCGCTCACCGACCTGGGGCTCGCGCACCTGCGCGGGCAGGGCCTGGGCGAGGTGCTCCTCTACGTGGAGGAGGACAACACGACGGCGGTGCGGCTGTACGAGGGCCGGGGCTTCTCCCGGTACTCCGTGGACGTGGCCTGGGTCCGCCAGGCCCGTCCCGGCGAGGTCGCAACTCCGCATCGTCACCCGGCGTGACGCGTACCACGCATGATCATCCGAGTCCTCGGCGGTCGTTCACCGTCCGTTCACCTCGACTGGGCCATGCCGCCACCTGGGCTCCCTACCGTCCCTCTCGTCGGTCCCACGCTGCTCGGAATCGGTCCGGGCGAACCTGAGAGGCCCTGAGTTGAAGCTCAGCACCAAGACGCGCGCCACCACGCTCTCCGTTGCGCTCGCCAGCACCCTCGCGCTCGCCGCCTGCGGCGCCTCCAACGAGACGGCGAGCAGCAGCAGCGACACCGGCACCGGCTCCAGCTCCGAACTGAGCGGCACGCTGGTAGGGGCCGGCTCCAGTGCCCAGCAGGCCGCCATGCAGGGGTGGACCGCCGGCTACTCGAGCGTCCAGCCCGACGTCACCGTCAACTACGACCCGGTCGGCTCCGGCGGCGGCCGCGAGCAGTTCCTCGCCGGCGGCACCGACTTCGCCGGCTCGGATGCCTACCTCGACGAGGAGGAGCTCGCCCAGGCCGAGGAGCGCTGCGGCCCCTCCGGCATCTTCGAGCTGGTCAACTACATCGCGCCGATCGCGGTCGTCTACAACCTCGAGGGCGTCGACGAGCTGAACCTCCCCCCGGCCGTGATCGCCGGGATCTTCAACCAGCAGATCACGAACTGGAACGACCCGGCGATCGCCGAGGCCAACCCCGACGCCACGCTGCCGGACCTGGCGATCACGCCGGTCAACCGGTCCGACGAGTCGGGCACCACGGAGAACTTCACCGAGTACCTGGCCGCCGCCGCGGGCGACGCCTGGCCGCACGAGGCCAGCGGTGACTGGCCGGTCGCCGGTGGCGAGGCCGCGCAGGGCACCTCGGGCGTGGTCAGCGCGGTCGAGGCCGGCAACGGCGCCATCGGCTACGCCGACCTGAGCCAGGCCGGCGACCTCGGTGTCGCCAACGTCGGTGTCGGCGAGGAGTTCGTCCCGCCCTCGGCCGAGGCCGCGGCCGCGGTCGTGGAGAACTCCGAGCAGGTGGACGACGCCAACCGACCGGAGTACAGCTACGCGATCGACCTGGCCCGCGATACCACCGAGTCGGGCAACTACCCGATCGTGCTGGTCAGCTACCACATCGGTTGTGTCGAGTACGAGGACCAGGAGACCGCCGACCTGGTGAAGGACTTCCTCACCTACGTCACCAGCGAGGAGGGCCAGCAGGCCGCGGCCGAGGCCGCCGGGTCCGCTCCGATCTCCGACGGGCTGCGCGAGCAGAACATGGGTGCCATCGACGCGATCACCGTCGCCGGGTGACCTGAGCCCTGGTGATCCCGCACCACCTGGCACCGGCCCGGGGCGTCGTCCGACGCCCCGGGCCGTTGCGCCGCCCGGCGACGGGTAGGAAGTCCCCAGCACCAGATCGCCCACACCCCACGGAGCAGCGGTGACAGCCACCCGGACGCCGTTCGACCAGAGCACGACCAAGCCACCGAGCAGGCCGGGCGACCGCATCTTCGCGGGCACCGCCAAGGGCGCGGGCATCCTGATCCTCGTCATCCTCGCCGGCGTCGCGGCCTTCCTGATGGCCGAGGCGCTGCCGGCGTTCACCGCTCCGGCCGAGGAGATCCCCGGCGACGAGGGGCTGCTCGGCTACATCGCCCCGCTGCTCTTCGGCACCCTGCTCTCGGCGGTCATCGCGCTGGTGGTCGCCACGCCCCTGGCCGTGGCGATCGCCCTGTTCATCACGCACTACGCACCGCGCCGGATGGCCCAGGGGCTGGGCTACGTGGTCGACCTGCTCGCCGCCATCCCCAGCATCGTCTACGGCTTCTGGGGCATCTTCTGGCTGGCCCCCAAGCTCGTCCCGTTCTACCGCTGGCTCGAGGAGAACCTCGGGTTCATCCCGCTGTTCGCCGGGCCGACGTCCTCCACCGGCCGGACGATGCTCACCGTCGGACTCGTGCTCGCGATCATGATCCTGCCGATCATCAGCGCCATCTCCCGCGAGGTCTTCCGCCAGGTGCCGACGCTGCACAAGGAGGCCGCGCTGGCGCTGGGCGCCACCCGCTGGGAGATGATCAAGATGGCGGTGATCCCCTACGGCAAGAGCGGCATCATCGGTGGCGCCATGCTCGGCCTGGGGCGCGCGCTCGGCGAGACGATGGCCGTCGCGATCATCCTGTCGGTCTCCGGGGGCATCACCTTCAACCTGATCAGCAGCGCGAACCCGGCCACCATCGCGGCCAACATCGCCCTCGACTTCCCCGAGTCCACCGGTATCGACGTCAACACGCTGATCGCCAGCGGCCTCGCGCTCTTCGTCATCACGCTCGCGGTGAACATGCTGGCGCGCTGGATCGTCAACCGCCGCGCCGACTTCTCCGGAGCCAACTGATGAGCGTCCAGACGCCCACCCCCACGACCGGGTCCTCCGCGCCCACCCGGCCGCAGCAGCGGCAGGACGGCTCGCTGCCGCGCTGGGTCCCGCTGGCCGTGTTCGCCGCCGGGGTGGCGGTCGCCGCCGTGCTGAGCGCCCTGACGGGCTTCACCATCGTGCTCTTCGTGATCTACGCGGTGGTGCTGGGGACGGTCGCGGTCTACGTCGTCTCCCGGGTGACCGAGGGCCGGCGGACCGCCACCGACCGGCTGGTCACCTCGCTGGTGACCGCCGCGTTCGGCATCGCGATGGTGCCGCTGGTCGCCCTGATCTGGGAGGTCGTCAGCCGGGGCATCGAGCGCCTCGACGGCGAGTTCTTCGGAGCGTCGCTGCAGGGCATCATCGGTGAGGGCGGTGGCGCCTACCACGCGCTGATGGGCACGCTCATCATCACGCTGCTCACCACGCTGCTCTCGGTGCCCATCGGCCTGATGACGGCGATCTACCTGACCGAGTACGCGCAGGGGCGCCTGAAGCGCGCCATCACCTTCTTCGTCGACGTCATGACCGGCATCCCGTCGATCGTCGCCGGCCTGTTCGCCTACGCGCTCTTCGTGCTCATCTTCGGCCCCGGCATCCGGCTGGGCATCATGGGCGCGATCGCACTGTCGGTGCTGATGATCCCGGTGGTCGTCCGCTCGGCCGAGGAGGTGCTCAAGCTGGTCCCGAACGAGCTGCGCGAGGCCTCCTACGCCCTCGGCGTCCCCAAGTGGCGGACCATCACCAAGGTGGTCATCCCGACGGCGATCGCCGGCATCGGCACCGGCGTCACGCTGGCCATCGCCCGCGTCATCGGTGAGACCGCCCCGCTGCTGATCACCGTCGGCATCACCAACGCCACCAACTTCGACCCGTTCGACGGGCGCATGGCGACGCTGCCCGTCTACGCCTACTACCAGCTCACCCAGCCCGGGGTGCCGCCGGAGTTCGCCATCGACCGGGCCTGGACGGCAGCGCTCCTGCTCATCATGCTGGTGATGGGTCTGAACGTCGTCGCCCGCCTGATCAGCCGCTTCTTCGCCCCCAAGACCGGTCGCTGACCGGACCGACCCGGAGGAAACCCCCGTGGCCAAGCGCATCGACGTCTCCGACCTCAACATCTACTACGGCAGCTTCCTGGCGGTCGAAGGGGTCAACGTCTCCATCGAACCCCGCAGCGTCACCGCGCTGATCGGCCCGTCGGGCTGCGGCAAGTCCACGTTCCTGCGGACGCTGAACCGCATGCACGAGGTCATCCCCGGCGCGCGCGTCGAGGGCAAGGTCGTCATGGACGGCCAGGACCTGTACGGCGCCGACACCGACCCGGTGTCGGTGCGCCGGCAGGTCGGCATGGTCTTCCAGCGGCCGAACCCGTTCCCGACGATGTCGATCTACGAGAACGTCGCGGCCGGGCTGCGCCTGAACAGCACGAAGATGAAGAAGGCCGAGCTCGACGACCTGGTGGAGCGCTCGCTCAAGGGGGCGAACCTCTGGAACGAGGTCAAGGACCGCCTCGACCGCCCCGGGTCGGGCCTCTCCGGCGGTCAGCAGCAGCGGCTCTGCATCGCCCGCGCCATCGCCGTCGAGCCCGACGTGCTGCTGATGGACGAGCCCTGCTCGGCCCTGGACCCGATCTCCACGCTCGCCATCGAGGACCTGATGGAGCAGCTCAAGGAGCGGTTCACCATCGTCATCGTCACGCACAACATGCAGCAGGCGGCCCGCGTCAGCGAGCAGACCGGCTTCTTCAACCTCAACGGCGTGGGGCAGCCCGGCCGGCTGATCGAGTTCAACCCCACCGAGAAGATCTTCAGCAACCCCGACCAGAAGGCGACCGAGGACTACATCTCCGGCCGCTTCGGCTGACGGCCCCGTTCCGAGGCTCGCCCCGAGCTCGCGAGGGGTGAGGAGAACGCGGTCCTTCTGCCGCCCTCCTCGCACCTGGCTCCGCTCGGACCGGTCCTGGTGCCGGGCCCCGCCGCGAGCCTGCGAGCGGTAGGGGACACCAGGGTCCTCCTAGCAGCGGACTGCGGCCGCCTCCGGTCCGGGGGCGGCCGTCGCCGTGTCCGGCGCGGCGGCCTCGACGGGCTCGGGCGCGCCCATCTGCACGGGGACGACGGTGGAGTACCCCGGGCCGACGACCAGCTGCACCGTGTCGCCGACGGCGTCACTGGGCTGCAGCACGGCGCCGGGGACGGCGGCGGCCACGGTGCGCGCCCGTTCCAGCGCGGCCGCCCCGTACCGGACGACGCTCTCGTTCACGGTGCCCGGCTCGTTGCCCACCGCGCCGACGTCGAAGCCCTGACCGCGGAGGGCGTCGGCGACCGTGGCGGCCAGCCCGGTGGTCGCGGTGCCGTTCAGCACGTCGACGGTGATCTCGCCGGGGGCCGCGGTGAGCGGCTCGGGCCCGGCCGGGGCCTCCTGCTCGAGGGCCTGCGGCGCGGCGGCCTCCGGCAGCGCCCCTGGGGCGGCGAGCAGCTCCGCCGGCAGGCGCGCGCCGTCGATGACCTCGTCGAAGAGCGTCCGGGTGGCCGGCGCGTCGAGGAGGACGTACGCCTGCTCGGTGCCCGCCGGCACGTAGCCCACCTGGGCGACCGGCAGCTCGGCGCGCTGGACGGCGTCACCGGAGAGGTCGCCGAGCGTGCCGGCGAGGACGCGCAGATCGCCCAGCGTCGTCTGCTCGTCCACGGTCAGCGCGTCGGAGGCGCGGGACAGGAAGCGCGTCGACGAGACCGGGTCCAGCATCGTGTCGGCCGACAGCGCCGCCCGGAGCGTGGAGGTGAGCAGGCGCTGCGCCCGCTCGGCGACCGCCGCCCCGGTGACGTCGACGCCGCTGTCCCCCGGCTGGAGAAAGCCCGACGCCGCGGCGCCGGAGAGCTCCGAGAGCCCGGCCGGGGGCGGGGTGGCCGCGGCGGCGGTGGCCGTGGAGGGGACCACGCAGACGGGGACCCCGCCCAGGGCGTCGACCATCCCGGGGAGCCGGGTGAGGTCCACCCCCAGGTAGTGGTCGACCCGGAGCCCGGACAGCTGCTGGACCACCCGCACCATGCAGGAGGGCCCGCCGTCGAGCAGCGAGCTCGCGAACGCCTCGGTGACCGGGGTGCGCAGGGTGCCGTCGGGCGTGCGGCACATCGGCGTGTCCACAAGCGCCGTCGGGGGCACGCTGACCAGCGCCGCCCGCTCGCCGTCGGCGGAGACCGAGACGACGAGCGTCGCGACCGAGGCCGCGCCGGTCTGCCCCGGGACGCCCGTGCCGACGACCAGGTAGGTCTCGGCGGCCTCCTGCAGCTCGGGGGCGAGGACCTCCGGGCCGTCGAGGGCCAGCGCGTCGACGCGGTCGATGCGCTGGTCGACGTAGAAGTACAGCGCCAGGTGGTAGAGCACGACGACGCCGACGATCGCGGCGAGCGCCGTCGCCGCCCGCCCCAGCCGGCGGCGACCCGGGCTGCGCGGCGGGCGGCCGGCGGCGGGCCGGCGCCGGGTGGCGCCCGCCGGGGGTGGTGGCGCGACCCGTCCCGGTAGCGGGGGGATCGGGCCGCTGCGCCGAGAGGGCCGCTCGTCCGGCGCCCACGCCACCGGAGCCCCGACCGGACCGGAGCGGGCGGGCGGCGGATGCGCCCCGGGGACCGGCGGCAGCCCGGACTGGGCACCGGGCACGGGCGGCAGGCCCGGCTGAGCACCGGGCACGGGACCGGGGCGCGCGCCGCCGGGCACCGGCGGGAGCCCGGACCGGACGGCGGGGGCGTCAGGATCACGCTCGGCCGGACCCGGGGCACCACCCCTCCGGGGCTCGGCCGCGGCGCCGCGGCGGGAGGCAGACGTGGCGCCCCGGCGGGCCGCCCGGCGGCCGCCGACGTCGTTCCCCTGCCGGGCGAGCAGCTGCTCCACCGTCACCGGCTCCGCGGCGCCGCCTCCCGAGGTTCGCCCGCGGCGGTTGCGACCGGGGACGTCGCGGTCGCCCGCGTCGCCCCTCGTCGGCTGATCCCCCACAGGTGTCGACACCTTCTCGTCGTCCGCATGTCCGTGCCCGTCGTCCCACGATACGGGCGTCCGGGCGTTCGCCACGCCGACGCGCGGGCACTCCCGGCACCGGCGACGCCCCCCGATCGGAGGACTGCGCCCGATCGAATGGTGGGCGAGCGGCGTGGTGCGTAGCGTCCCCACGGTGCGTCTGCCCTCCGTGCCCGGCCCCTCCGACGTCGTCGCCCTGGTAGGAGGCATGCGGGACGGCGTCGGTGACGCCCTCGCGCTCGTGCCCCGCGCCGCGGCGGCCCTCGGTCAGCTGGAGGAGCTGCTCGCTCGTGTGTCCGGCGCCGTCGACCGGGCCGAGACCCTGCTGGACCGCGCGGACGGCGCGATCACCCGGCTGGACACCACGCGCGCCGTCGCCGACGAGGCGATCGCCGGTATCGGCGAGACCCGGGCGAACGCCGACGAGGCGATCGCGGGCATCAGCGAGACCCGCGCACGGGCCGACGATGCCATCGCGGGCATCAGCGAGACCCGCGGCAGGGCGGACGCCGCGATCGACGCCATGAACCAGACCCGCGGCAGGGCCGACGACGCCATCGACGCCATGGGCGAGACCCGCGCGAAGGCGGACGCCGCGATCGACGCCATGAACCACACCCGCGGCAGGGCGGACGCCGCGATCGACGCCATGAACCACACCCGCGGCAGGGCCGACGACGCCATCGACGCCATGGGCGAGACCCGCGCGAAGGCGGACGCCGCGATCGAGGCCATGGGCGAGACCCGCGGCAGGGCCGACGACGCCATCGACGCCATGGGCGAGACCCGCGGCAGGGCCGACGACGCCATCGACCGGGTGCGCGGGACGACCGAGCGGGCCGACGGCATCGTCGGCCGCGGAGAGGGCATGGTCGGCCGGGTGGAGCCGCTGCTCACCGACTACGAGCCGGCGCTCACCGCCCTCGCCCCGGCGATCCGCCGGTTCGCGGCCGAGTTCGACACGACGGAGGTCGACGCGCTCATCACGCTGATCGACCGGCTGCCGCAGGTGCTCGGCCACCTCGACGAACAGGTGCTCCCGGCGCTCGAGGGTCTGGAGAACGTGGGGACCGACGTCCACGACCTCGTGGACACCGTCCAGGACATGCGTCAGATCGTGAAGGGCTTCCCCGGTTCCAAGCTGTTCCGCCGTCGGGGCGCCGAGGAGATCGCCGACGACGAGGCGAGGGAGAGCGCCGACGCGTGAGCCGGCGCCCTCCCCGCCGGGAGGTCAGGAGTCCTGCGCGCTCTCCGAGGCACCAGGCCCCGGGCCGGTCTCGGTCGGGTAGCCGAGAGCGCGGACCACGTCGCCGATGCGCTCGTAGGTCTCACCCTCCGGCAGCCGCTCGAGCTCGGCGACGACTGCATCGGGGGCCCGGTGGTCCCGGGCGGCCTCGACGAGGTCGGGGCCGGTGCTCGGGAAGTCCGCACGGTCCAGCCAGCGCGCCAGTTCGGCGCGGGCGACGACGGCGTCCTCGGTCATCCCCACGGGGACGCCGCCGGTCAGGGTGCCGGCCGGGTCGGAGTCGATGTCGGGATCACCCTCGGCCACCGGCTCGACCTCGCGCCACTCGTGCGCCCGGGTGGCCCGCTCGGCCTTGAGCATGCCCTGGACCTCGTGCTCGAGCTCCTCGTCGAGCCGCGGGTTGTGCTTGGTGCTGCGAGAGCCGGAGAACTCGCCTGCGGACTCGGTCACGTGTGCCTCCTGTTGATCGGGCCCGGCAGCGCCGGGCCGTGGGTCCGTCCGCGAGGAGCTCAGGCCTCGTCGAGGGCGCCGGGCTTGTGCACGGCGGTGCGCCCGCTCTTGTCGCTGCGGACCTCGTACTGCGGGTCGTCCTCGCTGGCGCGCACGGTGCGGCCGGAGGCCTCGGTGTCCGAGGTGATCTTCTTCTCGACGGTGCCCTCGGTCGTCGACCCGTGGCTCTTCCAGGCGACGTGGTCGCCCTTCTGGAACTCGTCGGCCATCGCTTCTCCGTTCGTCGGACGGTGCTGCCCCTGCCGGTGCCCGCAGCACCGCGCGGACACACATCGGGACCGGACCGGCTGTCCACCTAGGCTCGGACGGCGTGACCACCGCTGACGACGCCGCCTTCGTGGACGGCCTGCGCCCGGTCGACGTCCTCGCCGTCGTCGCGGTCACCGACGTGACCCCCTCCGTCCGCCGCGTGACCCTCTCGGGGACGCCGGACGCCGTGGCAGCCGCCGGGCCGACGGTGAACCTGCTGGTGCCCCGGGTGGACGACCCCGCCCCCCGGTGGCCGGGCATCCAGCGCGACGGCCGGATCGTGTGGCCGCAGGGGAGCCACGGGGTGGCGCTGCGGAGCTACACGGCCCGGCGGCAGGACCCGGCCGCGGGCGAGGTGGACATCGACTTCGTGCTGCACGGCGACGGGCCGGCGGCCTCGTGGGCGGCCGCGGCGCGCCCCGGCGCCCTGCTCGGCGTCGCCGGCGCCGCCTCGCTCGCCGAGCGCCCGGCCCGGTGGCTGCTGCTGGTCGCGGACGAGACCGCGGTCCCGGCCGTCAGCCGCATCCTCGCCGCCGCGCCGCCGGGTACCGAGGGCATCGCCTACCTGGAGGTGGCCGGGCCCGAGGAGGAGCAGGTGCTGCCCGCCCCGCCGGGTGTGGAGGTGCGCTGGCTGCACCGGGGGCCGACGCCTCCCGGGGAGAGCTCCCTGCTGGTCGACGCCGTGGCCGCCCTGGAACGCCCGGCGGACGACGACGTCTTCGCCTGGGTGGGCGCCGAGTCGGCCGCCGTGCGCGCCATCCGGGCCGACCTGCGCGGGCGGTGGGGGCTGGGGCGTGCGCAGCACCACGCCATCGGCTACTGGCGGCGCGGCCGGGCGATGGCTCCCGCGGGCTGAACCGTTCCCAGGCGGTTCACAGGTAGCGTCCAGAACCACCGCAGCCGCCGCGCCCAGCCTGGGGTCATGTCAACGGCACCGGCGCACGCCCCCGGAGGATCGATGTCCGGCACCCAGCCCAGCGGGCGCACCGCTCCGGAGGCCCGCCTGCTCGTGGTGGACGACGAGCCGAACATCCGCGAGCTGCTGTCGGCCAGCCTCCGGTACGCGGGCTTCGAGGTGGCCACCGCCGCGGACGGCCAGCAGGCCCTGGCCATGGCCGCGTCGTTCCGCCCCGACCTGCTGGTCCTCGACGTGATGATGCCGGGGCTGGACGGCTTCGGCGTCGTCCGCCGGCTCCGGGAGACCGGCCGCCACACGCCCGTGCTGTTCCTCACCGCCCGCGACGCCGCGGAGGACAAGGTCTCCGGGCTGACCCTGGGCGGCGACGACTACGTGACCAAGCCGTTCAGCCTGGACGAGGTCGTCGCCCGCATCCGGGCCGTGCTGCGCCGCACCGCCGGCGCGCAGCGGGCGGCCGAGGCGCCGCGGCTGACCTTCGCCGACATCGAGCTCGACGAGGAGAGCCACGAGGTCATCAAGGCGGGTGAGGTCATCAGCCTCTCCCCCACCGAGTTCAAGCTGCTGCGCTACCTGATGGCCAACGCCGGGCGGGTGCTGTCCAAGGCGCAGATCCTCGACCACGTCTGGAACTACGACTTCAACGGCGAGGCCAATGTCGTGGAGTCCTACATCTCCTACCTGCGCCGCAAGATCGACACGACCGAGCCCCGGCTGCTGCACACGATCCGGGGCGTGGGCTACACCCTCCGGCTGCCGCGCGGCACGTGACCCCTCCGGCCACGCCCGCGGTCCGCGGCCCTCGGGTTCCGCTGCGGGTCACCCTCGTCGCGCTCCTCGTCGCGCTCCTGAGCGTGGCCCTCCTGGTCACCGGCATCGCGACCACGTCCCTGCTGCGGGACTACCTCGTCGAGCAGCAGGACGACGCCCTGCGCGCGGCGGTCAACCAGACCGATCCCACGGTGTTCCAGGCGTGCCTGGACGGGGAGTACCAGGCCGGTCCGCGGGCCGCGTACTTCGGGTGCCTGGCCCCCGAGGCGGACGAGGTCGTCGATCTCCAGGGGCCGCCCGAGGAGCGCGGCCTCCCGGAGATCGACGCCGACGACGTGACCGGCGGCGACATGTCGCGGCATCCCGTGACGGTCCGCGCGGACGACGGCACCAAGTGGCGGGTGATGACCGGGCAGCTGCCCGGCGGTTACACCCTGGTGGTGGGCACCGACCTCGAGGGGGACGAGCGGGCCATCGCCCGGCTGGTCCGCATCGAACTGGTCGTCGGGCTGGCGTTGCTGGTGCTCCTCGGGGCCATGGGGTACGTGCTGGTGAGCAACAGCCTCCGGCCGTTGGCCGAGGTCGAGCGGACGGCGCAGGCCATCGCGGCCGGCGACCTCTCCCAGCGCGTGCCGGCCGGGGACCAGCGCACCGAGGTCGGCCGGCTGGCCGCCGCGCTCAACGTGATGCTGGCCCGCATCGAGAGCGCCTTCCGTGCCCAGCAGGCGTCGGAGGAGCAGGCGCGCGGCTCCGAGCACCGGATGCGCCGCTTCGTCGCCGACGCCAGCCACGAGCTGCGCACGCCGCTGACCTCCATCCGCGGCTTCGCCGAGCTGTACCGGCAGGGCGCCGTCCGGTCGGAGGAGGACGTCGCCCGGCTCATGCAGCGGATCGAGGCCGAGGGTGGCCGGATGGGGCTCCTGGTCGAGGACCTGCTGCTGCTCGCCCGCATGGACCAGCAGCGGCCGCTCTCCGTGGCACCCGTCGACCTCGCCGCGATCGCCGGGGACGCGGTGCACGACGCGCGCGCCGTCCAGCCCGACCGGCCGATCAGCCTGCACCTGGACGAGTCGCTCACCGACGTGCCGGTCGTGCTCGGCGACGAGAGCCGGCTGCGCCAGGTGGTCGGCAACCTGGTCACGAACGCGCTCACGCACACGCCGCCGTCCGCCCGGGTGCTGGTCTCCGTGGCCGAGGCCCCCGACGACCCGGACGTGCTGCTGCTGCGGGTCGCCGACGAGGGGCCGGGCATGGCGCAGGCCGACGCCGAGCGCGCGTTCGAGCGGTTCTACCGGGCCGACGCCTCCCGCACCCGCGCCGCCGGCGGCACCGGTCTCGGGCTGTCCATCGTCGCCTCGCTGGCCGCCGCCCACGGCGGGTCGGCGTCGCTGGAGACCGCGCCGGGCCGAGGGCTGGCCGTCACCGTGCGCCTCCCCCGGAGCGGCCCACCCGGGGGTGGCGCACCGGCCGCCTGAGCCGGCTTGCGACCATCCCCCGGTGACGACGAACGACGGCACCCCGGAGTCCGGGGCTCCCTACGACGCCGAGCTCATGGCAGCCTCCACCGAGCTCGGCGCCGCGCTGCGCGAGCTGATCGAGGCCTCGGTGGTCACGACGGCGCCGGCGGCGGAGGTGGCCGCGGCGGCCGAGCAGGTCCGCCGGGCCACCGCGGCGATCGGCGCCTCGCGCCGCCCCGCGGCCCAGCTCCCGGCCCTGGACGACCCGTCGGTGGGCCGCCGCGTGTTCAACCCGGTCGTCGGCATCGGCAACGCCCTGGCGCCGCCGCTGGTGGTGCGCCGGGAGGAGGGCGGCGTGGTCGCCGAGGTCACCCTGGGCGTCGCCTACGAGGGCCCGCCCAGCTACGTGCACGGCGGGATGAGCGCCCTGTTCATGGACCAGCTGCTCGGCAGCGCGGCCGGCGCGGCGGGCCTCTGGGGCATGACCGCGCACCTGGAGCTGGACTACCGCGGCCCGCTGCCGCTGGAGACCCCGCTGGTGATGCGGGCGCGCGTCGAGTCCAACGAGGGGCGCAAGTCGGTCATCGTCGGCACGATCGCGCTGGCGTCCGATCCCGACCGCCCGCTGGTCGAGGCCCGCGGCATCTTCGTCATGCCACGCCCGGAGAAGGCCAAGGCCTACTTCGGCACCATCACCGACGCCGCGGGCCGGCACACCCCGCCCCGCCGGCCCGGTGACGCCACCTCCGTGCAGTGGAGCTGACCCCCGGCGGCGACGCCGCCGTCGCCGTCGCCGCCGCACGGGCCGCCGCCGCCGTGCTCCTGCCCCTGCGGACCGGCGGCCTGGAGGGGCGCGCGCTGGGCGACGCCGGTGACGCCGCCGCGCAGGGGGCGATCCTCGCGGTGCTCAGCGACGCCCGCCCCGGTGACGCCGTCTTCAGCGAGGAGGCGGTGGACGACGCCGCCCGGCTGACCGCCGATCGCGTCTGGATCGTCGACCCGCTCGACGGCACCCGCGAGTACTCCGACCCGGCCCGCAGCGACTGGGCGGTGCACGTCGCGCTCTGGGCCGGGGGCGAGCTCGTCGCCGCCGCCGTCGCCCTTCCGGCGCTGGGCGAGGTGCACGGAACCGACCCGGCTCCCGCGCTGCCGTCCCGCCCGGCGGGCCGGGTCCGCATCGCCGTCAGCCGCACCCGGCCCCCGGCCGAGGCGCAGGCCGTGGCCGACGCGCTCGGCGGCGAGCTGGTGCCGATGGGGTCGGCGGGCTACAAGGCGCTCGCGGTCGTCCGCGGGGAGGTCGACGCCTACGTCCACGGCGGCGGCATGTACCAGTGGGACTCCGCGGCGCCGGTCGCCGTGGCCCGCGCCGCCGGGCTGGTGACCTGCCGGCTGGACGGCTCGCCGCTGGTCTACAACGGAGCCGACCCCGCGCTGCCCGACGTGGTGGTGGCCCGGCCGGAGCTGGCCCGCGAGGTCCTGGCTGCGGTCGCCGCGGCCCGATAGCGGACACTGGCGGGGAATCCGCACCGAACCGATCGGGTTGCGCTGGTCGCCGGCCCGATCCCTACCCGTGGAGCATGCACGCGTGACGACGCCCGACTACCGGCTCAGCCAGCTGGAGACGCTGGAGGCCGAGTCCATCCACGTCATCCGTGAGGTGGTGGCCGAGCTCGAGCGGCCGGTGCTGCTCTTCTCCGGCGGCAAGGACTCCATCGTGATGCTGGAGCTGGCCCGCAAGGCGTTCGCGCCGGCCCGCATCCCGTTCCCGGTCATGCACGTGGACACCGGGCTGAACTTCCCCGAGGTGCTCGCCTTCCGCGACAAGCGGGTCGCGGAGCTCGACGTGCAGCTCGTGGTCGCCTCCGTGCCCGACGCCATCGCCGCGGGCACGGTCAAGGAGGAGCCCAACGGCTCCCGCAACCGCATCCAGACGCCGGTGCTGCTGGACGCGGTCGAGGAGCACGGCTTCACCGCGCTGTTCGGCGGCGCCCGGCGCGACGAGGACAAGGCGCGGGCCAAGGAGCGGGTCTTCTCCTTCCGCGACGAGTTCGGCCAGTGGGACCCCAAGAACCAGCGGCCCGAGCTCTGGGACCTCTACAACGGCCGCATCCACCTCGGTGAGTCGATCCGGGTGTTCCCGCTGTCGAACTGGACCGAGCTGGACATCTGGCAGTACATCCTGCGCGAGGAGATCGGCATCCCACAGCTGTACCTGGCGCAGGAGCGGGACGTCGTCGAGCGCCAGGGGATGCTCTACGCGGTCAACGAGTTCATCCGGCCGCGCGAGGGCGAGCAGGTGCAGCGCCGGAGCGTCCGCTACCGCACGGTCGGTGACGCCAACCTGACCGCCGCCGTCCCCTCCACCGCCACCACGGTCGAGGAGGTCATCGCCGAGATCGCGGTGACCCGCATGACCGAGCGCGGCGCGACCCGCGGGGACGACAAGGTCAGCGACGCCGCGATGGAGGACCGCAAGAAGGAGGGCTACTTCTGATGGCCCTCCCTCGCGCGGCGGCGGCGCAGCGCCAGAAGCACCCGCAGCACGACGGCGAGCAGCAGCAGCCCCGTCACCCAGCCGGTCACCTCCGGCGTTCCGCCCGGCCGGGCGTCCAGCAGCCCGCACACCCAGTCCGCCACGACGAAGCCGACGACGTAGCCCGCGACCACGACGAGCAGGCCCGGTACGGCGAGCAACACGAACACCCGCTGCCTCCCCGGTCGACGGACACCAGCGTCCGCCACACCGCCGCCCTGCGCCAGGAGACCGCCCGATGACCGCTGCCCACCCCGACGCCCCGATCGACGTGCACTCGGCCGCCGCGGAGGCGGCCGCGGAGATCGCCACCGCGCGCAAGGACATCCTCCGCATCGCCACCGCCGGTTCGGTGGACGACGGCAAGAGCACGCTGATCGGCCGCCTGCTGTACGACAGCAAGGCCGTCTTCGAGGACCAGTACGAGGCGGTGGAACGGGCCAGCAAGGGCGACTACGTCGACCTCGCGCTGCTCACGGACGGGCTGCGGGCCGAGCGCGAGCAGGGCATCACCATCGACGTCGCCTACCGGTACTTCGCGACCCCCCGGCGCACCTTCATCCTGGCCGACACCCCCGGCCACGTGCAGTACACGCGGAACATGGTCACCGGCGCCTCCACTGCCGACCTGGCGATCGTGCTGGTCGACGCCCGCAAGGGCATGCTGGAGCAGAGCCGGCGGCACGCCTTCCTCGCCTCGCTGCTGCGGGTGCCGCACCTGGTGGTCGCCGTCAACAAGATGGACCTCGTCGACTGGTCGGAGGAGGTCTACGAGGCGATCCGCGACGAGTTCACCTCGTTCGCCGCGAAGCTCGACGTCCCCGACCTGACCGTCGTGCCGATCTCGGCGCTGCACGGCGACAACGTCGTCCGCCGTTCGGAGAACACGCCCTGGTACCAGGGCTCGTCGCTCCTGCACCACCTCGAGCACGTCCACGTCGCCAGCGACCGCAACCTGGTCGACGTCCGGTTCCCGGTGCAGTACGTGATCCGCCCGCAGTCCGACGCGCACCACGACTACCGCGGCTACGCCGGGACGGTCGCCAGCGGCGTGCTGCGGCCCGGCGACGAGGTGCAGGTGCTGCCCAGCGGCCTCACGACGACGATCTCCGCCATCGACGGGCCGCGCGGCCCCGTCGACGAGGCCTTCGCGCCGATGTCGGTGACCGTCCGGCTCACCGACGACCTCGACGTCTCCCGCGGCGACCTGGTCTGCCGGCCCGCGAACGCCCCGCACGTGACGCAGGACCTGGACGCGATGGTCTGCTGGATGACCGACGAGCCGCTGCGCCCCCGGCAGCGGCTGGCCGTCAAGCACACGACCCGGTCGGTGCGGGCGGTGGTCAAGGAGCTGCAGTACCGGCTGGACGTGAACACGCTGCACCGCGAGCAGGACGCCACCGAGCTCGGCCTGAACGACATCGGCCGGGTGCGGCTGCGCACCACGCAGCCGCTGTTCGTCGACCAGTACTCCCGCAACCGGGTGACCGGGCGCTTCATCCTCGTCGACGAGGCGACCAACGCGACCGTCGGCGCCGGGATGCTGGTCCCCGGCAGCTGAGGAAGGACCACCCTCCCCCCACGCCTCGCACGCCCGGCGTGGGCCCCTGAAGGGGTGGCCGATGGGGTCCTGCCTCACCTGAGGGGGTCAGCGGAGCGTGACGGGGAGCGTCGCGAAGCCGCGCAGCGTCTGCAGGTCGCGGCGCACCGGGCGGCCCGCCACGCGCAGGTCCGGGAAGCGCTCGCCCAGCGCCTGGAGGCCCACCACGCCCTCCAGCCGGGCCAGCCCGGCGCCCAGGCAGTAGTGGATGCCCCCGGAGAAGGCCAGGTGCTCGCGGGCGTTGGCGCGGGTGACGTCGAAGCGAGCCGGCTCGGGGAAGACGTCGGGGTCGCGGTTGGCCGCCCCCAGCAGGAGCGTCACCCGGGTGCCGGCGGCCACCCGCCGCCCGGCGAGCTCGACGTCCGCCCGCGCGCTGCGGCCGGTCAGCTGGACGGGGCTGTCCAGCCGCAGCACCTCCTCGACGGCGCCGTCCCACCCCGCCGCCCCGCCGCGGAGGGCGTCCCACTGGTCGCGGTGCGCGTCGAGCAGCACCACGGCGTTGCCGAGAAGGTTGACCGTCGTCTCGAAGCCCGCGCCCAGCAGCAGGAGCACCGTGGCGTGCAGCTCCCGGTCGCTCAACGCCTCGTCGGGCGGCAGCGTGACCAGCCGGCTCACCAGGTCGTCGGCAGGCTCCCGGCGCAGCCGGGCGAAGTGCTCGCCGAGGAAGCGGTGCATCGCGCGCAGCGCCCGCTCCGCGGCCAGGAAGCGGCCCAGCGGGAGGCCCGGGTCCAGGGTCGCGGCGGCCGCGGCGCCCCAGCGGAGGAAGTCGTCGCGGCGTGCGGCGGGCACGCCCAGGAGCTCGGCGATGACGAGCACGGGCAGCTGCGCGGCGTAGGCCTCGACGAGGTCGACGACGCCGTCGCGGCCCTCGAGGTCGTCCAGCAGCCGGTCGGCGGTGCGCCGGACCGCCGGCTCGAACGCCGCCGTCGCCCGAGGGGTGAAGGCGCGGCTGACCAGCCGGCGGAAGCGGGTGTGGTCGGGCGGGTCCACGACCAGCATGGACGGCGGCTCCGCCACCCCTGCCGCGGAGGGGTCGTCCCCGAACTCCAGCGCCCAGCGCAGGACCCGCGGCGCGGCCGAGCGGTCCCAGCCGACGCCGAAGCGGTCGCTGCGCAGCACCTCCTGGGCGACCGGGTGGGAGGTGGTGACCAGCCCCAGGCTGCTGCCCGCGAGCGGCCCGCGGGCGCGCAGCTCCTCGTACAGGTCGTAGGGCTGCTCGCGGAGGACCGGATCGCGCATCAGCCGGCCGACGGCGTCACCACGGCGGGCGCTGCGGGACAGGTAGACGGCGGGGAGGGCGTGCCGGACGGCCCAGCGGGCCGCGGTGCGGGCGGGCCGGGCCAACTGCTCCGCTGCGGCGCTCATCACCGCAGTCTGCCAACGCGGGGCCGGGCACGGCACCGCCCCCGACCCGGGAGCGGGGCGGGGGCGGGCTCGGGGCGGTCAGGCCTCGTCGCTGGGGGCGGGCGCGGCGCCCGGGTCGCCGTCCCAGTCCTTGCCCGCGACGTCGGCGTTCTCCGACGCGCTGTCGGTCTGGCCCGCCACGGTCTCGACCATCTCCTCGTCGGAGACGCCTTCACCGGCGGCGTGGGTGTTCGGCTCGCTCATCGCGCAGTCCCTTCCTTCGGCTGGCTTCCTCCTCGCCGGTCCCCGATCGGGCACCGCGGCAAACCAGCCGGTGCGTCACGGCCCGGGTGGGCGCAGCTCGAACCACACCCGCTTTCCGTCGCGGTGGTCCTCGCACCCCCACCGGTCGGCGAGCAGCTCGATCATGAGCATCCCGCGGCCCCGGGGCCGGTCCGCGGAGAGCTGCTGCACCGACGGCCGGGCCGGCGAGCAGTCGACGACGGCGAGGCGGAGCCAGTCATCGGAGAGGGTCGCCTCCACCGTGAGGCATGCGCTGCCGCCCACGTGGTCGACCACGTTGGCCACCAGCTCGGTCACCAGCAGGGCGGCGTCCTCGTGGTCCTGGCGGGGGTTCCAGGACCGCAGCAGCTCGCGCACCAGCCCCCGGGCCGCCGGGACGCTGGCGGCGACCGGGGGGAGGTCGAGGCTGGCGCTGAGCGTGGACATGGGGTGCGGTTCCGTTCTGCCGGCTGGCGGGGAGGCGGCCTGGTCGCCCGGTACCGGTGTCATCGGCGGACCGGAGCAGGAACTCGACTGGTTGTGCACAACATGACACGTCGGGGAGTCGGGCGCAACCCCCCTTGCCCCCTGCCGGTTGTGCACTACTCATCGGGCTACAGTGTCACCCGTCCCCCCCACCCCCGTGAGGAGCAGCGATGAGCAGCCCGCGCGGAACGCCGGACGAGCCGGCCGCGAAGGCGCTGCAGCGCCTCATCGCCTGCATCGACTCCTCCCTCGCCGAACTGGAGCACGCCCGCACCCGGGCCGACCTGCTGCTGAGCGAGCGCCGGGCCGGCCGGCCGTGGCTGGAGCTGGTGACCGAGGAGTCCGGCCCGCTCGTGGTCGAGAGCGTCTCGACGGTGCTTGCCTCGCTCGCCACGGCCGGCCACGCGTTCCGGCGGGAGGAGGCGGCGGCCCTGCAGCGCGAGCAGGTGAGCATCAACCGGATCGCCGCCCTCTTCGGCGTCACCCGGCAGCGCATCTCGGCGCTGCTGAAGGAGGACGGGACGGGGAGCTAGACCCCGATCGCGTCGATCGCCTTGTAGATGCGCTGCTCGGACACCGGGCGGGGCGTGCCGACCTTCTGGGCGAACAGCTGCACCCGCAGCTCCTCGAGCATCCAGCGCACCCGGGTGACCGGGTCGTCGGGCGCCCCGGTCTGGGGCACCTGCCGCCGCAGCTGGTCGTACTCCGCCGTCACCGCCGCCACCTGCTGCATCCACAGCTCGTCGCGGACCGCGTTGGCCGGCAGCTTCTCCAGCCGGTGCGCCATCGCGGTGAGGTAGCGGACGAGGTCGGGCAGCCGCCGTCGCCCCGTCGCCGCGACGAAGCCGCGGTGCAGGAGCCCGGTCATCTGCCGCCGCAGGTCGGCCACTGCCGCATCGGGCACCCGGCGGGCGGGCGCGGAGCCGATCGCGCCCGCGACCTCGCGAGCCCGGGTCAGCACCGCCTCGACCCGGCGGACGGTCTCGGCGGTCAGCGGGTGGAGCTGCTGCTTCGCCGTCGCCACCAGCGCGGCGAAGGCCTCCTGGTCCCGCGGCGGTCCGCCGGCGGCAGCGATCAGCTCGTCGGCGGCGGCGTCCACGCAGTCGGCCACCAGGTCGGGGATCTCGCCGTCCGGGTTGAACTGCAGGGCCAGCCGGGTGGCCGGCCCCAGCCCCTTGACCACCTGCTTCACCGGTGAGCCGGCGACGAGGACCAGCAGCCGGCGGGCACCGCGCCAGGTCAGCCGCTGCGCCTCGGCCTCGGTCGGGACGACGCGGACGCCGACCGTCTCGCCCTCGTCGACCAGCGCCGGGAAGGCGGTGACGACGTGGTCGCCGCGGCGCACCTCCACCGTGCGGGGCAGCTCGCCGAACTCCCAGGATCTGGAGCCGGTCCGCTCCAGCTCCGAGGCAGCCCGCGCCAGGCTGGCCCGGGCCTGCGGGGCCACCTGCGCCTTGAGCGCGGCGAGGTCCTTGCCCATGGCGAGGGGCCGGTGCTGGTCGTCGAGCACCCGGAAGGTGGCGCGCAGGTGGTCGGGCACCTGGTCGGGCTGCCACGCGTCCGGCGGGACGACCACGCCCGCGGCCCGGCGCAGCTCGCGCTCGAGCGCCGGCAGCAGCGGCTCGCCCGGGTCGATGCCCGGCAGCACCGCCCGCACCCGGTCGGGGATCGGCACCAGCGCCCGGCGCAGCTGCTTGGGGAGGGTGCGCAGCAGCGCCGTCACCAGCTCCTCGCGCAGCCCGGGGACGGTGAAGGCCAGGGACTCGCCCGACGTCCGCTGCGCCACCGAGTCGAGCACGCCCAGGGGCACGTCGACGGTCACGCCGTCCTCGGTGCTGCCGGGGGCGAACGCGTACGACAGGGGCAGCGTCAGGCCGCTGCCCGTCCCGCCCCCCGCCCCGGCATCCAGCCGTACCTCGTCGGGGAAGTCCTCCGGGCGCACCTGCGCCGCCGCGGCCGCGTTGGTGAGCATCTCCGGCGTGAAGGTCAGCAGGTAGGGCTGCTCGTGCCGCGCCCGCTTCCACCAGCGGTCGAAGTGCCGGGTGGAGACGACGTCGGCGGGGATCCGCCCGTCGTACAGCTCGAACAGCGTCTCGTCGTCGACGCCGATGTCGCGGCGGCGGGCCCGCTCCTCGAGCTCGGCGACCCGCTCGATGGCGCGCTGGTTCTCCGCCCAGAACCGGTGGTGGGTGGTCCACTCCCCCTGCACCAGGGCGTGCCGGATGAACAGCTCGCGGGAGACCACCGGATCGATGGAGCCGTACTGCACGCGCCGGCCGACCACCAGCGGCAGCCCGTAGAGGGTGACCCGCTCGGTGGCGACGACGGAGCCGCGCTTGGCGTCCCACCGCGGTTCGGAGTACTGGCGCTTGACCAGGTGGTCGGCCAGCCGCTCGACCACCTCGGGGTCGATGCGGGCGACCGTGCGGGCGAACAGCCGGCTGGTCTCGACCAGCTCGGCGGCCACCACCCAGCGCGGCGGCTTCTTCGCCAGCGGTGTGCCCGGGGCGAGGACGAAGCGGGTGTTCCGGGTGCCCACGTACTCCCGGCCCGGCCGCCCTGGCTTGCCGTCCCGCTGCTTGACCGGCTCCGCCTGCATGCCGACCTGCGACAGCAACCCCGACAGCAGCGCGGCGGTGATGCCCTTCTCGTCGGGCTCGGCCGCCGGCTCACCGACCGTCATGCCCAGGCGCCGGGCGGTGCCGCGGAGCTGGCCGTGCAGGTCCTGCCACTCGCGGATGCGCAGGTAGTGCAGGAACTCCCGCTTTACCGTGCGCCGGAACTGGTTGCCGCTCAGCGCTGCCTGCTGCTCGCCGAGGTAGCGCCAGAGGTTGAGCAGCGCCAGGAAGTCGGAGTTCTCGTCGGCGAAGCGGCGGTGCAGCTCGTCGGCGGCCTGCTGGTGCTCGGTGGGCCGCTCGCGCGGGTCCTGGATCGTCAACCCGGCGGCGATCACCAGCACCTCGTCGAGGACCCCGCGCTCGTCGGCCTCCACCACCATGCGGGCCATGCGCGGGTCCAGCGGGAGGGCGGCCAGGGAGCGGCCGGTGCCGGTGAGCTTCCCGTGCTCGTCGAGGGCGTGCAGCTCCTCGAGCAGCGCCAGGCCGTCGGCGACGGCCCGCCGGTCCGGCGGGTCGACGAACGGGAAGTCCTCGACGGCCCCGAGGTCGAGCGCCGCCATCTGCAGCAGGACCGACGCCAGGTTGGTGCGCAGGATCTCCGGGTCGGTGAACTCGGGGCGGGACTCGAAGTCGGCCTCCGTGTAGAGCCGGATCGCGATGCCCGGCCCGAGGCGCCCGCAGCGGCCGGAGCGCTGGCGGGCCGAGGCCTGGCTCACCGGCTCGATCGGCAGCCGCTGCACCTTGGTGCGATGGCTGTACCGGGAGATGCGCGCGGTCCCGGGGTCGATGACGTAGCGGATCCCCGGCACGGTCAGCGAGGTCTCGGCCACGTTCGTGGCCAGCACGATCCGCCGCCCGGTGTGCGGGGCGAAGACCTTGTGCTGGTCGGCGGCCGACAGGCGCGAGTAGAGCGGGACGATCTCGGTGCCCGGCAGCGCGCGGTCGGCGAGCGCGTCCTGGGTGTCGCGGATCTCCCGCTCGCCCGCGAGGAAGACGAGGATGTCGCCGGGCCCCTCGGCCACCAGCTCGTCGACGGCGTCCAGGATCGCGGTGACCTGGTCGCGGTCCTCGTCCGCGTCCGGGTCGTCCGGGTCGACGATCGGCCGGTACCGGACCTCCACCGGGTAGGTGCGGCCGCTGACCTCCACGACCGGCGCGCCCCTGAAGTGCGCCGCCACCCGCTCGACGTCGATCGTCGCCGAGGTGATGACCAGCTTCAGGTCGGGCCGGCGCGGCAGGATCTGCGCGAGGTAGCCCAGCAGGAAGTCGATGTTGAGGCTCCGCTCGTGGGCCTCGTCGATGATGATCGTGTCGTACTGGCGCAGCAGCCGGTCGCGCCCGATCTCGGCCAGCAGGACGCCGTCGGTCATGAGCTTGACCAGCGTCGAGTCCGACACCTGGTCGTCGAAGCGCATCGTGAAGCCGACCGCCTCGCCCAGCGGCGTCGCCAGCTCCTCCGCGATCCGCTCGGCCACGCTGCGCGCGGCGATCCGGCGGGGCTGGGTGTGCCCGATCCGGCCCCGCACGCCCCGGCCGAGCTCGAGGGCGATCTTGGGCAGCTGGGTCGTCTTGCCCGATCCGGTCTCGCCCGCCACCACCACGACCTGCGCGTCGCGCAGCGCGGCGGCGATGTCCTCGCGCCGGGCGCTGACCGGCAGGTCCTCCGGGTAGGAGATCGCGGGCACGGCGGCCCGGCGCCGCGCGATCCGCTCCTCCGCCGCCGCCACGTCGGCCGCCAGGCGCTCGCGCTGCTGCTCGCGGGCGCGGGCGTCCTTCGCCCGGCGCAGCCCGTCGAGCCGGCGCCGCAGCCGGTGCTCGTCGGCGAGGGTCAGTTGCGACAGCCGTGACCGCAGGTCCTCGTGCAGGGCGGTCACGGCGGTTCCCGCGCTCCTCTCCGGTCCGGTGGGTCACCGCCGACGGGTGACCCCTTCCAGCATCGCACCGTCTCCCGGGCGTGCCGGAGGGCACAGGAGAACCAGATGCATGCGTCCTACAACAAGGTGTAGCGTGCATCCGTCCATTCCCTCTGCCCCGCACCGAGGACCTCTGTGACGGACACCTCCGCCGCCGGCGACCGACGCGGCTCCGCCGTCGGCGCCCTCGGCGAGCAACTGCCCCGCTTGATGCGGCTCATGCACGGGCTGAAGAGCCAGCACACCGCCGAGGGCGGGCGCGACCGCGCGGCCCACGTGCTGCTGTTCCCGCTGTGCCGGCTCGGTCCGCTCCGCCAGGGAGCACTCGCCGACCTGGTGCACGCCGACCCCTCCACGGTCAGCCGGCACGTGACGCTGCTGGTGGAGCAGGGGCTGGTCCGCCGCGCGGCCGACGAGTCCGACGGCCGGGCCAGCAACCTCGTCGTCACCGACGCGGGGCGCGTGCAGCTCGACCGGCTCCGCGTCGAGCGCGAGTCCTACCTCCGCCAGGTGACCGCCGACTGGAGCGAGGACGAGCTGCAGACCTTCACCGCCCTCTTCGACCGGCTGCTCGACGGCGTCGCGGCCACCCTCCCCTCCGACCCCATGTCCACGCCTACCGACCGGACGGCTCCCGCATGACCTCCACCCGCACGACCTCCGCCGAGCGCCGGGGCGCCCGCGCGGCCGCCGCCGCACCCGATGCCGGCGGCGTCTTCAGCCACCGGCAGATCGTCACGATCCTGGCCGGCCTGATGGTCGCGATGTTCCTGGCCGCGCTGGACCAGACCGTGGTCTCGACCGCGATCCGCACCATCGCCGACGACCTGCAGGGCTACGACCTCCAGGCGTGGGCGACGACGGCCTTCCTCATCACGTCGACGATCTCCACGCCGCTGTACGGGAAGCTGTCCGACATCTACGGGCGCCGGCCGTTCTACCTGTTCGCGATCGGCATCTTCGTCGCGGGCTCCGCCCTCTGCGGCCTCGCCGACTCGATGTACCAGCTCGCGGTCTTCCGGGCGGTTCAGGGCATCGGCGCGGGCGGCCTGATGTCGCTGGCCCTGGCGATCATCGGCGACATCGTGCCGCCGCGGGAGCGGTCGAGGTACCAGGGCTACTTCATGGCCGTCTTCGGCACCTCGAGCGTGCTCGGCCCGGTCATCGGCGGCTTCTTCGCCGGCCAGGGCACCCTGCTCGGCGTCGACGGCTGGCGCTGGATCTTCTGGGTCAACGTGCCTCTCGGCGTGGTCGCGTTCCTCGCCGTCTGGCGGGTGCTGCACCTCCCGCACGAGAGCCGCCCGCACCGCATCGACTGGCCGGGCGCCCTGGCGCTCATCACCTTCCTGGTGCCGCTCCTCGTCGTCGCCGAGCAGGGCCGGATCTGGGGGTGGGCCTCCCAGGGAGCCCTCACCTGCTACGCGATCGGCGCCGTCGGTTTCGCGGTGTTCGTCCTCGCCGAGCGCGCCTACGGGGACGACGCCCTGCTGCCGCTGCGGCTGTTCCGCAACCGCAGCTTCACGGTGAGCGGCGTCGGCAGCATCGTCATGGGGGCCGGCATGTTCGGCGGCCTGCTCCTGCTGCCGCAGTACCTGCAGATCGTGCAGGGCTCGAGCGCGACCGTGGCCGGGCTGCAGATGATCCCCCTGGTCGCCGGCATCATGGTCGGCGCGATGAGCTCGGGCATCGCGATCTCGAGGACCGGCAAGTACAAGGTCTTCCCGCTCGTCGGCATCGCCCTCATGGTCACCGCGCTGCTCTCGATGTCCTTCCTCGTCGAGGCCGACACCTCGGTGTGGACCCTGGTGCCGTTCATGGTGCTGCTCGGCCTGGGGCTGGGCTTCAACTTCCAGCCGGTCATCCTCGCCGTGCAGAACGCCGTCTCCCCGCGGGAGATGGGCGTGGCCACCTCCTCGGTGACCTTCTTCCGCCAGATGGGCGGCACCATCGGGACGGCGGCGTTCCTGTCCATCCTGTTCACCCGGCTGCCGCAGGACATCGACGCCGCCGTCCAGGAGACGGTGCGGACGAACCCGGAGCTGGCCCCGCAGTTGCAGCAGCTGGGCGCCGGCAGCGCGGGCGCGCTGGACGACACCTCCTTCATCCAGGAACTCCCGGCCGCCCTCGCCGAGCCCTTCAAGGTCGGCTTCTCGAACTCGATCGACCTGGTCTTCCTCATCGCCGCCTGCGTCGTGGCGATCGGGTTCTTCGTCTTCCTGTTCCTGCCGCAGCTCGCGCTCAGCACCCAGTCGGGCATCCAGGCGCGGCAGGGCGCGGCGGCCGGGACGGCGACCAGCGACCCGGGCGACCCCGCGGAGGAGGCGATCGAGGCGGGGGGGGGGGGGGGGGGGGGGGGGGGGGGGCCGCCGGGGGGGGGGGGGGGGGGGGGGGCGGGGGCCCCGGGCTGCGCGCAGCGGGGGGCAG